>JAUNND010000049.1 GCA_030531595.1 Eubacteriales bacterium
GCTTGCTCCCGCCGGAAAGTCGGAGTTCCCGTGCGGTTGCGGCGGGAGCAAGCCCCCGCCCTACAGGGGACACACAGAGAACCGTCCACTGTGTTATTAAAAGAGCCTCCTGCGTTAAGCAGGAGGCTCAGATGTCTCACCGACAGGGGGATCGTCGGTTAAAGACGGGGGTAACTTGTTTTTTTGTGTCCGATCTCAGGAAACCGAGATCTTTACCGATCCGACCGGGAGACTGGTCAGTTTGAAGGAGAAATACGTGTATGAGCTGCCGCCACCGTAGAAGCCACCGCCGCCGGTCTTCCTTTCGCCATTATCATTATGTGTCATTCCGTCGTAGCCTGTGTAGCTCACGGTACATGTATTGGCTGAGGACGAGCTGGCAAGAACATAATACGTTGTGTTGACGTTGAGATTGTTTCCTGCATCCTGTGTCCAGTAGTTGTTTATATTGTCGGATGTACTGGTTATCTTGCTGATGCCGCTGACTCTCTCAACAGTGTAGGTCGTTTTCTCTTTTGCGGTTACGGTGACCTGAACATCGGCTGTCGTATTCGCGGGTAACTTGTAGCTGTACGTGTAAACCGTAAGCTGCTCGCCGCCGGAAGACATAGCCTCCGTCTTATCGGGATTGAGGCTGTTATACGGTCCCGATACCGTCACAGTAGGCTCATAATTGTATTTGAAGATGATCTTGAAGGTAGCCGTATCACCTGCGGGTACTTTACTTCCCGCTTCGTTCCACACGCCGCCGGTCGGGATCGCTTTATTGAAGCTGCTCTGTCCGCTTGTTCCTTCTTTGAACGTGACAGAATACGTCGGAATATCGGTAACCTCCAGAGTGATCACGACGTCCTCATGAGGCATACTGAAGCTTACGGTGTAGAGCGTATTTGATGCATCTATCGGCACGTGGTTGATTTTCGTCGGATCTTTCCCGCCGATCTTCACCTTGACAAACTTATTGCTCGGGATCGCGAACTGGAACTCGACCTCCGTTTCGGGCTCTGCCGAGTTGTCTGTCACGCCCTTAGTGAACAATACTTCAACAGGTGAATCGACTGTGACTGTGCGAATCTCTTTGACGAGGCATACTGCCACGGTGATTTTGTCGCTGTTGGGGATGCCGACGATCTCGGCTTCATTCGTGGTGCTGAAGGGAATAAATCTTTCGGTTCCGGTGTTGTCGGTATAGTATACATACGATTTGCTTCTGTCGAGCATCAGTGATTTGTTTGTAACACTGACCTTGATCTTGTCGCCTTCGGTCGCTTTTGTGACTCCGCTCGTGCCTATGCTGCCGTTGACGGCGAAAGTGCAGCCTGATTTCTCCGCAGAATCGTCGGTATAAGTGAGCACTACCGGCTTTGTCTGCTTGGTAGCTGTTACTGTGATCGTGCAGTGTTCAGTAACATTGGGGAGAACGTAAACTCCGTTATTGGCTCCGAGGGTGGCGTTCGTTGAATTGAGTTTTACATCATTCACATTATAACCGGGATGGTAAAGCGTGAACGAAGCGTTTGCTCCCTGTGTGACTATGAGCTTGTTGCCTGTGCAAAGCTTGCCCATGGAGTCGAGGACCTGTATCTGTGCATCGGCAGGATTGAACACGAAGGATACCGTGCATTTGTTTGCCGCGGGCTGTCCGTCGGCTCCGATGTAATCAACGGATACGGTCACGAAATTCCACATGGAGGGCTCATCGATACGAAGCTCAAATACGTTGTTGCCTGTCTGTTTGCCTACGACGAGCCTCATGTCGCCCTCTTCGGGCTTCAGAGCATTATGCACATAGTAGGTTGCGGTAACTCTGTCAATGGTCCAGCCGTCGACCTTATCGGGAACTACATAGAAGGATTCTTCGATGGTGCCTACATCTGTCTTAGTGGTGCAGGCTTCATCGCTGTATACTTTGCAGTAGCCTGTTGTATCGATCGCAAATTTTTGGACGCGGCTGACATTGAAGCTGAGCTCGGCGTCGGCTGCGGGCATATAGAAGTAGCCTGTGTAGCTCCTTGTCATACCCTTAGAGTCGAACTGACCGGCATCAAACGCTGCTCCGGGCATATCCTTGAGCAGGTATTCTTTGAGTCCGCCGCCGGGCTCATTGAAGGAGACCTTTACGGTATCGGGATTGACAGTGACGTCATATCTTGCCGCGATCACAAAGTCAACACGGCTGTTGGCGCTTGCGGTGAAGCCCTCGGTCAGGGGCGCTCCGTTTACATACAGCGTGATGCCGGCGGGATCGGTGAGACCCTTAGGAGTTGCCTTGAGATAATAGCGGTAATCGGTGTTCCTATCCATGCGGACAAGGATGCTGATATCGGAATCGGGCACAGAGCCGAGCGTGAACTTGCCGTTCGCGAGATAATCGATCTCGTTGATGACGTCCGCGCCGTTGATATCCTTATAGGTAACGAGCATATCGCCTACCACATAGCCCTGGAAGAGGTTGGCGTCCATGTATACAGTGTCGCCTGCGGTGATCTCAGTACCGTCTGCCAGATCGGCCGTTACTCCGTTATGGATGTACTTAAAGACGCTCTCTCCGCCGACTTCAAGCATGGAGAATACGGAATCGGAGGAATATTTGATCTTGACGGGCTTCTTCTGGAGCTCAAGAACCTCGGTCGTCACGGTGATAATGACGTCGTCGGTCACTTTGACGGAGTAGACGCCGTTATCGTCAGCGATCGGGCTATCTGCACCGGTGCCGACCTTTGCCTTGACCCCTGTCACCTTATAGCCGAGAGGTACGTTCACCGTAAAGGTTACGGTGCTGTCCTTGACAGCCTTTACCGTATTGCCGTTGGCAAGAGCGGTCTCGCTGCCGTCTTCTCTGGTGAGCATTGCGGAGGACTTTTCGCTTGTATCGACATATGTTACTGTCTTGGCCTCTGTAAATTCGGGAGTTACGGTGATGTCAGCCTCGGGCATTACGAATTCGAATACCTCGTACTCGGTGCCGCCAATGATCTCATGTGCGCAGGGAGCGATCGGTTCGTCTCCGACGCCGGAGAGCTTATTTGCGATGTGTCCGGCCTTGCAGAGCTTCAGACGGATGACGGTATCCCAGGGGATCTTGTCCATATCGTCAGCCTTGACAGGAACTTCGTTTCCTTCATCGTCCAGCTTTGTGATAATGAAGTCTTTCAGACCTGTCTTGGTGAGCGTCAGGACACGCTTTGCGTTGGTTCCTGTGTATTCAAGGGAGACCGTTGCGGGAACGGGAACGGAGCCGATCTTGAATGTGCCGGTGGTCTCGGTATTGTCCGCATTGGACGATACATTAACGGGTACACTGTATTCGACATTGTCCGCATCCGTGCAGCACACGTTCACCGCATCAACGGTAATGGACTTCTTGTGCTTGATCGTAAAGGTGATCTCGTCGCCGGCCTTGGCCATGGTCACGTCTTTATCGCCGCACTTATATGTGACATCCAGAATGTTCTTGCTGCCTATCGTCTTGTTGGACAGGTAGAAGTCGCCGTCGTCATAGCAGGCATAGTGTACGGTGATCACCACGGATTCGGGGTTCTGTGCGTAAGGCATGTAGAAGCAGAAGCCGGAGCCGGCAGGCTCTACGTTGACGGGTATTCCGTCGTTGGTAACGGTAACGGCTGCAATGTAGAAGTTCTTGTCATAGTGCACCTCGGAACGGCTGACCATGACATATGCGCCGGTGGGAATACCGTTTTTCGCCTTTACTCTATCCTGACGTTCATTGGTGCTCCAAGCCTTTGTGTTGACATTTCTGTCGTCACCTTCGATCTTAACGCTGCCGTCGCCGTTCTCGACATACTTGGCGAGATTGACGTTGTAGTAATCGAACTCGTCGTCGTTCGGCTTGGTCTTGTTGGTGCCGAAGGTGTACAAAATGTTAACCGGGTTGAGCTTTTCGGCAAATACGACCTTTACGGTAACATCGCTCTGAGGCTTGCCGCCGCCTTCGAGCTTGATGGTCTTGCTGGGTGCGATGATCTCATCTTCCTTGTGGGGAACACCGTTAAAGTCGGTGTAGCTTACAAGGATGCGGCTCAGCTCATAGCCCTCATCGGGAGCTACCTCGGAAATTTCAAAGGGTGCGTTCCAGGCGACCTGTGCGGGAGCCTTGAAGGTACCGTGTCCGGAGACCTCGGTGATGATATTGACCGTCTCGTCTTCATAATTGGCTCTGACAACAACGTTGAAGTTGGGCAGGATGAAGGTATCGGTGGAGCCGCTTACCATCAGAGACTTGGACAGATCCTTGCCGCCGATAACATTGCCGTTTTCGTCGACCTTATACTCGTCCGCCTTGTAGATGCTGAAGGGATTACCGGACTTGAGCATATAGCCCTCTTCGGAGCGGTTGACGAGCTGTACCTGTGTACCGCTTTCAAATACGGTGCGCAGATGGTTCATGTCCGCACCGTTCATGGTCATGGTCTCTTCGGTGAAGTGCGTATTGCCGATGATCGCACTGAGCTCGCCTCTGGCAAGTCCCTTTGCGTAGTCAAAGGACTTTTCGAGCTTGACATAGAACATGGATTCGGTGAAGGGAACGTAAATGCTTATATCATACGCGGGCATGAAGAAGGAGTGGTAGATCTTGTCGTAGTTGACATCGGGAGAGCTTGTTACATCCGTACCGTCGGCCTTGTAGATCTTCACGCCGGTGAGGTCTGCCTTAAATCCGGCGGCTGCATTGGAAACGATGTATATCTTGGTATCCTCAGCCGCATGATCCGTATAATCATAGGCTGTGAGGAAGCTGTATGTGCCTCTGCTGTGGTCGGCATTGTTCGTATCTCTGTCGAAGTCGGTGTAGTTCTGGCTGACCGCATAGGTCTTGACTTCTTCAAAGTATACTCTCAGTTCAAGTACGCTGTCGGAAGCTATATCAGCGGGCATCATGAACTGATACTTCAGCGTTATGGGATCCTTCTTGTCGACCGTCACCTTCCTGATCGCGCCGGTCGTGTCTTTATAGCTGTAAACGATCTTCTGGAAGCGGGAACCGATCCCGGCATAAGGCGTGACGGTAACGAGACTCTTCTCGGCGACAGGCACGTTAATGTAGTTTGCCTTGAGGTCGTTGAGCGTCACACCGCCGACGGTGTAGGTGTTGCCCCAGCAGGGGTATACGCCGGACTTGTCGCTGTCGTTCTCGGTGATAGCGTAAGCGCGGATATAGGCTGTCGGCGCAAACTTCACTCTCACGGTGACGTCGCAGTCGGGCATGATAAAGTTCGTGCCGTCAAGCGAATAGCTGCTGCCGTCGGCATAGACAAGCAGAATTTCGGAAACGCTGTAACCGGGTGCGATGTAGGAGAAGCCTACCTTGAGCTCAAGGCCCGCAGCCGCCTTGTCTACAACGAAGCTCTGGTTATTTGCCCATACCACGCCGTAGGTGCCGTACTGACCGTTGCTGGCGTGAGTTTTGACATTGTAGTATGTATAGAACTTGACTCTGACGGTTACGGCGTAATCGGGCATAGTAAAGCTTACGGTACCGTCTTCATGTTCTGTAACAGGGACGGCCACGCTGCTGTCGCTCGTCTTGAATACAGTTACGATACTGTTGTATGCGGGCTTGGTCTCGGTGGGGATGACCAGAACGGTCTGACCGACCTTTGCGCTCTTGGCGGCTTTTTCATCCACCAGTACATCCACCTTGCCGTTGACGGGGTCGACAACACTGATGGCGAACTCGGCATTGGGAGTGGGCTTTACGGAAATGATGACGTTTACCGGTGCGTCGGGCATGATAAAGGTCAGCTTATCGGTCGCAAGGATCTTTGTATAATCGGAATTGTAGACCTTTATGGATTCTACCGTGTAGTTCGTGTAAGGAGTGATATCGAGCTTGACAACATCGTCCTTCTTTGCGTACTTGGCTTCAACGCCGCCGACAAGAGCGGAGACGGTGCAGAAGTTGGCGTCGACCGTGATCGGGTTGCCCATGCCGGAGACGTAATTGGGATCGAGAACGAATTTCGCGGTCACATTAACGCCGGTGGAGGGCATCACGAACATATTGTTCTGAACTGCAACGGAATCCTTGTAGTTGTTATATGTAACTCTGACATTCTCAAGCATATAGCCCGTCTTGGGGATCGCTCTGACGGATACGGTGTTGCCGACATAGCCCTTGGTAACGGGAGAGCCGTTTACCATGGCGACAACCGTACCGTTCTCGGAAGAGTCGACCGTGATATTGTAGGCGACGGCCTGCTTGAAGGTCACGCTGACAATGACGGAGTAGGAAGGCATTACGAAGCTGTTGTTGTTGACGGCAACGACCGAGGCGCTGTCGCCGACCTTGAAGACTCTGATGGTGTCAACGGTATAGCCGTAATCGGGAGTGGCAACGATGGAGACCGTCTTGCCCGCCTGAGCGATGGTGGCGGACTTTCCGTCGACCATGAGGTCAAAGCTGCCGTTTACCGCTGTCTCGGCTGCCAGACTGTAATTGGCGCTGGTGCTCACGCTTGCCATCGTGCTCAACGAGGACGTAGAGGTAGAATAGGTGGAGCTTGCGGTGACAATACCCGTGATGGGAATGTAGAGGGTGTTGCCTGCCGTGATATAGTCAAGGCTCGCCACGTTGTTGATGGCCTGTGTCATGGACAGCATCTGCTGATTGAGGCTTAAACCGTAGCTTCTGCTGATAATATCGTATGCGGTCTCACCGCTCTTTATGACGTGAGCCATAACGGTATAGTATGCGCTGTTTGCCACTGCCGGGCTGGTGGTGGGCAGAAGGTAGGTCTTGTTGGCGGAAATGTTGTTGACGTTGGAAAGACCGTTGAGCTTCTTGATCTGGTTTTCAAAGGTCCGATAGCTCAGACCCCATCTCGAATAAATTCCGTCCATGGTATCGCCGCTCTGAGTCTTGTAATTTACAAGATAGTAGCTTGTATAGTCACCGGCGGGAATTGCGGACGCGGATGACGAGAGATACGACGGAGCCGATGCGGAAGGCGTCATCATGGCTGCCGGTGCCGCAGACGAAGCGGACAGGGTGGTTGCCGCGCCGCTTTCAAGCGCTGCGGCCGCTGTCTCGGATGCAGGCAGAGTCACCTGTGTGCCTACGGCGAGACCGCTGAACTGCTTCTCACTTGTGAAGCCGTTCATACTCATAATGAGATTTTTGTGGGTGTAGTAGTTTACTCCGAGCTGTGTGCAGAGATCTGCTACCTTGTCCCCTCTTTTCATAGTCACGGTGACAGTATTTGTGTCTGCTGCCGCTGCGCTCGTTGTGAAGGACGCGCACAGAGATACCAGCATAACAAGTGTCAGCACGAGACTTATGAGCCGTTTTTTCATGTTTTGTTCCCCCTAACCGACCCTTTACGGGCCGAAAAATTACTGTGTTTGTTACCGTTTCCCCACCCTGAAGGCTCGGAAAAGGTTCGGACATGGATATGTCCCCTATGATTGGTTACAATATTACTACAACTTAAAACAAATTGCAATAGGTATTTACATTTTTTTTGCAAAAAATTATGTCAATTTTTTAATGTTACCTGTATTATCGCTTTACTCACCGTAGCCCATCGGGTTTTTTGACTGCCATGCCCATGTATCGCGGCACATTTCGTCCAGTCCGTACTGTGCCTTCCAGCCTAAAAGCTCCGCGCTCTTGTCGGGGCTGGCGTAGACCGTACCGATGTCCCCGGGACGGCGAGCGACTATCTCATAGGGCACCTTTTTACCGGTGACGCGCTCAAAGGCGTGAACCATATCGAGAACGCTGTAACCGGTGCCGGTGCCGAGATTGAAAACGCTCTCTCCCCTGTGGGTCTGCATATACTCGATGGCGGCGACGTGTCCCCTTGCGAGGTCGACCACATGGATGTAGTCGCGCACGCCCGTGCCGTCGTGGGTGTCGTAGTCGTTTCCGAATACGTTCAGATGATCGCGTCTGCCGACGGCGACCTGAGAGATATACGGCATGAGGTTATTGGGAACGCCTCTCGGATCCTCGCCGATAAGTCCGCTCGAGTGTGCGCCGATGGGGTTGAAGTAGCGCAGCAGTACGACCGACCAGTCGTCTATCGCCTTTGCGCTGTCGCGGAGGATCTGCTCGTTCATGTACTTCGTCCAGCCGTAGGGATTGGTGCACATACCCGTTTTGCTGCTCTCTTTGAGCGGTACGGTGTTGTCGGCTGAATAGACGGTGGCGGATGAAGAAAACACGATATTCTTCACGCCGTGGTCGCGCATCGCCTCGGCTAAAATGACGGTGGAGTACAGGTTGTTGTCGTAGTATTCCAGCGGCATCGTGACCGACTCCCCCACCGCTTTAAGTCCGGCAAAGTGGATAACGCAGTTTATGTCGTGCTTATCGAATATTTCATCGAGCGCGGCTCTGTCGCGCACGTCCTTTTGATAAAATTCAAGGCTTTTGCCGGTTATCTGCCGGACTCTCTCAAGAGATTTCGCGCTGGAGTTTACAAGGTTGTCAATGACAACGACCTCCATGCCCCTGTTCAGAAGCTCAACGCAGGTGTGGCTGCCGATATATCCCGCGCCGCCTGTTACCAGTATCTTCATTTCGCCGTACCTCAGTCAAGCAGGCTGTCGGGATACATTCCCTCCGCACGCATCTTTGCTATCGCGTTTACAACGCTCGGCATATCCTCTTTATATGTAATGCCGTACCAGGTCTCATTGCAGTCGAGGACTCTGATGCTGCCCCTGCCGCTCTTTATGAGATCGTCGGCGACGAGAGGCAGGAAGAATTCTCCCTTTACGGGGTTGACGGGCAGGGTCTTGTCGAGCCACTTGGGGAACAGCTCCTTTATATCGTCAAGAAAGGAGCGGTTGAAGCCCCAGAAGTTCATGGATACGGGGGTCATGCCGGCAAGCTCGGTCCATGTTGCGCCGTCGTCCTCGGTGTATGCTGCGTTCTCGCCGCGCTTTGCTATCTTTGTGCGCTCAACGATGTCGGTGAGATATCCGTCCTTCACCATGCACACGCCTCTTGCGACGGTGCCGTTTTCGGTGACGGTGTTTTTGAGGAGATATCCGATCATGGCGTGCTCATTGTCGGGATGCTCGGAAGTGAGAAAATCGTAAACTGCGGTGTATGCGCCGCGGCCGTAGAAGTCATCGGCGTTGATGACGGCGAAGGGGCCGTCAATGGCGTCCGCTGCGCATAATGTGGCATGGGCGGTGCCCCAGGGCTTTTCGCGCCCTTCGGGGAGAGAATACCCCTCGGGGAGCATATCCTTCTCCTGAAAAACGTATTTTACCTCGAAGTGCTTTTCGGCTCTGCATCCGACGATACGCTTGAAATCCTCTTCGATCTCATGCTTGATGATGAACACGACCTTGCGGAAGCCCGCCTGATATGCGTCGTACATGGAGAAGTCTATTATCGCGTGGCCGAAATCGTCAACGGCTGTGATCTGTTTGAGTCCTCCAAAACGGCTGCCCATACCGGCGGCCAGAATAACAAGTACAGGTTCTTTCATTTTGACAAATACCCCCATTAAATTATATTTATTGAAGGCAATCATATATATGACTGCGATTATACAAAAATGTTCCTTTTTTTGAATGAGTCATTGGGGACGGTTCTTTTTGACTCACATTCCTGAGTCATTGGGGACGGTTCTTTTTGACTCACATTCCCATTGCCGTGCGGCAGTAGTAGTTGAAGCTTCTCTCGCGCTGCAATGTCGTTGACTCCATATGTCCGGGGTAGACCTCAAAGTCGCCCTCCAGACTGCAAAGCCTTTTCAGCGAGCCCATGATCTTCACGCTGTCGCCGCCGACAAGGTCTGTCCTGCCGAGGCTGCCTCTGAAAAGCGTGTCGCCGGTAAAAAGGCAGTCCTCGCATTTGAGCGTCACGCCGCCCTCGGTGTGTCCCGGGGTAGCGATGACCTCGAAGCGCAGAGCGCCGACGTCGATGATATCTCCGTCGTCATAGTTTATGCCGTTTTCCGGAAGAGAAAACTCAAGCTGCTCGGAGCTTTGGACTCTCGCGTCGTCGCGGCTGTTCATGTATACGGTCGCGCCGGTCTCCTCGGCAACGCTCAGCACCGCGCCGGTGTGGTCGTAGTGACCGTGCGTGAGCAGGATCGCCTCGCACCTGAGGTGATTGTCCTCAAGGTAGTTCATTATGGTGTTGCTCTCGTCGCCCGGGTCGACAACTGCGCATTTAAGCGTCGTCTCGTCGGTGACAACGTAGCAGTTCGTTTCAAGCTGACCTACGGGGATGGTCTTGATAAGCAAAGAATTTCGCCTTCTTTCCTATTAAACTTTGAAAACACCCGTAGGGCGGGGGCTTGCTCCCGCCGAAAAGTCGGAGTTTCTGCAAATCTGCGGCGGGAGCAAGCCCCCGCCCTACGGGTTGTAACCTTACAGTTCGTTTGTATCCAGCAATATCGTAAGCGGTCCGTCGTTTTCGGACGTCACCAGCATATCCGCGCCGAAGACGCCGGTCTCAACACAAAAGCCCTTCTCGCGGCACAGCGCGATGACCTTCTCGTAAAGCGGTATCGCCGTTTCGGGTCTTGCCGCCTTTGAAAACCCGGGGCGGCGGGACTTGCAGTCGGCAAAAAGCGTAAACTGGCTTATCAGCAGGATGTTTGCCGCGCCCGCATCGACGGGATTGACGTTCATCTTGCCGTTTTCGTCCTCAAATATTCTCAGTCCGCATATCTTATCGGCTATTTTTTCGGCTTCCTTCTCCGTGTCCTCGGCGTGTACGCCCAGAAGCACGAGAAAGCCTTTATCTATTTTGCCGTGGATCGCACCGTCAATTTCAACCGACGCCGATCTCACGCGGGTCAGAACTGCTCTCATTTTCTGT
The DNA here is from genome assembly GCA_030531595.1 of Eubacteriales bacterium. Classification (GTDB taxonomy): domain Bacteria; phylum Bacillota; class Clostridia; order Oscillospirales; family Oscillospiraceae; genus Limivicinus. Next base: position 10,811 of record JAUNND010000049.1, read on the forward strand.
TCTCCTACTATTCCATTTGTCCGTTGCGCATTACCGAGGTGATGCCGGGTATGGAGGCGATACGCGCCATGATATATTTGAGCTCTGCGGAGCTTTTTACCTCCAGCGTGACGCTTGCAATCGCCTTTCCGCCTGCCAGGTCTCTCGCCGTCAGCGTTCTGACCTTGGCATTGAGAGAGTTGAGAACGGTGGCGATGTCCATGACAAGTCCGTTTCTGTCCTTGGCGGTGATGGTGACGGTGCATACATAGCTGTCGGTTATCTCCCTCGCCCACTGTACTCTCACCCAGCGGCCCGCGTTTTCGGGGTCATCGCGGCGCTGCGTATAATTCTCGCAGTCGGCGCGGTGGATCGAAACGCCCTGACCGCGTGTGATGAAGCCGACGATATCGTCCCCCGGTACAGGCGTGCAGCAGCGGGAGAATTTGATAAGGCAGTTTGACAGCCCCTCGACCAGTACGCCGTGGACGGCCTTACCCATCTTCTGTGCGCTCTGCTCTCTGCGCTCGGCGGCCTGATTGATCTTGTCGACGACGGTCTTTTTGTCGTTCTTGTTGGCGGCGCGGAGCAGCTCGTCTCTGATGCGGTTGACCACTCTCGTGGCGGTCACGCCGCCGTAGCCTATGGCGGCGCACAGCTCGTCAACGCTCATCACCGACAGTCTCTTCATAATGGGCGAGATTATATCCTCGGCTGTGGCCTCATCATAGCTGATGCCGCTGTGTCTGAGCTCCTCCTCAAACATCGCGCGGCCGCGTATCACATTCTCGTCCCGCCGCTCCTTCTTGAACCACTGCTTTATCTTGGTTCTCGCCGACCCGCTTTTGGCGATGTTCAGCCAGTCACGGCTCGGACCGGCAGCGGATTTGGAGGTGCGTATCTCAACGATGTCGCCGTTTTGCAGAGTGTGGCTGAGCGGTACGATACGCCCGTTTACGGTCGCGCCCACCATATGGTTGCCGACGTCCGAGTGGATGTTGTAGGCAAAATCTATGGGCGTTGCGCCGGTGGGGAGATTTATGACGTCCCCCTTGGGCGAGAAAACGAAGACCTCGTCGGAGAACATATCTATTTTCAGATTGTGGAAAAAGTCAGTCGCGTCGGAGTCCTGCTGGCTTTCGAGCAGTCTTCTGACCCACGCGAACCTGTCCTCATCGCCGGATTTAAGCACCTGCCCGCCGTCGTTCATCTTGTACTTCCAGTGGGCGGCGATGCCGTACTCGGCGGTGTGGTGCATATCCCATGTGCGTATCTGCACCTCAAAGGGTATGCCCTCCGAGCCGATCACGGTGGTGTGCACCGACTGATATCCGTTCGGCTTCGGCGTGGAGACATAGTCCTTGAAGCGCCCCGGCACGGGCTTGAACATCTCATGGATGATGCCCATGACCGTATAGCAGTCGGGGATCGTATCCACGATCACGCGGAAAGCGCACAGATCGAAGATACCGCTCATGTTCAGGTTCTGGGCGTACATTTTGCGGTAGATGCTGTAAACGTGCTTTATGCGGTAATATATCGTGCAGGAGATATGCTCTTTTTCAAGGCGCGTCTGTATTTTCTCCTTCATGCCCGCCATGAAGCTCTCCAGCTCCGGCATCCTCTTTTCCAGAGTGTCGGTTATCTCCTTGTAGCCTACGGGGTCAAGGTACTGAAGCGACAGATCCTCCAGCTCCCATTTTGACCGCTGCATACCGAGGCGGTGGGCGATGGGGGCGTATATCTCCATGGTCTCCTGCGATTTCTGGCGCTGCTTCTCGGGGTTCTGGTAGTCCATGGTGCGCATATTGTGAAGTCTGTCGGCTATTTTTATGAGAATGACGCGGATATCCTTCGCCATGGCAAGGAGCATCTTGCGCAGGTTTTCCATCTGCTCGTCTTCCTTGCTGGTGTACTGTACCCTTGTCAGCTTCGTGACGCCCTCCACGATATCCGCCACCGGCTCGCCGAACTGATGGGCGATGTCGGCGTGGGTAAGGGGGGTGTCCTCGATCACGTCGTGCAGCAGCGCCGCGACGATCGAGTCCTCATCCAGCCCCATATCGACCGATATGTCGGCGGCGGCGATGCAGTGGGTCACATAGGGCGTGCCGTCCTTGCGCTTCTGACCGGAATGGGCGATCTTTGCGGTATTATACGCCGCTCTGACGCGCTCGGTATCTATCGGATGACCTGTATCGGATATTTTTTTCAGCAGGGCTTCAAACTGCGCGTCCGCGTCATATTTGTCGATCATTTCAGTGTTGTTTTCACTCATTGCCCGTATTTCCTCCGATATTCCTTCAAGGCTCTGATGATCACGGTTGAATCGAGGTCGGCTTTTCCTTTGATCCTCACGGCCTCCGCTCCGTATATCCTGCCGTCGCCGCTTCTTAAGAGTCCGGTCTCCTTAAACACGGCAAGGCACAGGCAGTATGTCTCCTTTTTGACTTCCTTCGGGCAGTCGCCGAGCAGCGTGTCCGCAGTCTTTCCGACCGTGCGCTTCTTTTCAAGGCTCCTCCACACACGGACAAAGTCGTCTCTGTCGGGGCAGCAGCGGAAAGCGCCGTAAAGACTATCGCTGTCGCCGGAAAGTATAGCCTCGCACAGTGCCCGCGGATCATGCGGCCGCACGGCGGACACGACGAGCTGCACGCTCTGATGACCGCGAAATTCGTTGATCTGCGGCGTGAACGCCATGTCCACGCTCTCCCCTTCGTTTATGCCCAGCTCCCTTGCGTTATGGGAGAAGAATATGCACTCAAATCTTGAACGTCCGAGTCTCACTCTCATCCGAAGATGCTTTCCGTTGCCCACGCTGCTCAGGCTCTCGATATGTGTCCCGTACATACACATCACGGGCCTCGGGTTCATGTTGCCGTAGGGTTCAAGCTGTTCGAGAGAGCTGACGTTTTCTATGCTCAGCAGCTCAGGGTCGTTTATCAGCATATCGCAGCATACCTCGGGCAGCTTCTGCGGTCTGTTTTCAAGATAGTAGCAGCTGAGCGCAGCCTTGAATTCCTCCAGCTTCTCAACGCGGATATTGAGTCCCGCGGCGAGCGCGTGACCGCCGAAGCCGGTAAGGTACTCCGAACAGGCGGAGAGCGCCTCAAAGATATTGAAGTCTCCGAAGCTCCTGCACGAGCCCTTGCCCGTGTCTCCATTGAGGCAGATCATGACGGCGGGCAGAGAATACTGCTCGGCAAGGCGCGAGGCGGCGATCCCGATCACGCCCTGATGCCAGCGGTCGCTGGCGAGAACTATGGGGCTTGTCGGCGTTTTCCCGTCAAGGAGGGCGTTCGCCTCCTCCCATATCTCCGTCTCGATGCTCTGGCGGCGGCGGTTCAGCTCGCACAGCTCCGAGGCAAGGCGGGAGGCCTCCTTACCGTCCTCCGATAAGATCAGCTTTGCCGCAGTCGCCGCCTTTCCGAGTCTGCCTGCGGCATTGAGGCGGGGTGCGAGAGAATAGCCGACGGTGGAAGCGGTTATCTTTTTCGTGTCAACACAGGCCTCGCGAAACATCGCCGCAATGCCCGGACGTTTCGGGTCTTCAAGCTGTCTGAGTCCCTTTCGGACGAGGCAGCGGTTTTCCCCGACGAGCGGCATGACGTCCGCCACGGTGCCTATCGCCACGAGGTCGGCATAGCGTTCCGTCATTTCGCGGCTCTCGCCCTCGCAGGCGCAGATAAGCTTCAGCGCCATGCCGACGCCGGCGAGATTGCCGTTCGGGTAGCTGTCGCCGGGCTGTTTGCAGTCGATCAGCGCCGCCACGTCCGGCAGCGCCGCGTCCTTGCACTCGTGGTGGTCGGTTATGATCATATCGACGCCGATGGTCTTGGCGTACTCGGCCTCTTCAACGGCGGTGATCCCGCAGTCGACGGTGATAACAAGGCTCACCCCCGCCGAGTGCAGAACGTCGAGCGCGGAGCAGTTGAGTCCGTAGCCCTCCCCGTTCCTGTCGGGAATGTAGGGCATACATTCCAGCCCCTTTGAGCGCAGGTAGTCGGTGACGATGCAGGTGGAGGTAATGCCGTCCACGTCATAGTCGCCGTAGACCGCCGTCTTTTCCCTGTTTTCGATCGCTTTTCTGAGTCTGGCGGCGGCTTTGTCCATGCCCTTGATAAGAAACGGGTCGTGGATGATCTCAACATCGCTGCCGGTCATGATACGCGCATCCTGCTTTGTCCTCACGCCTCTGAGCGCGAGAGCCGCCGAAAGCAGCGGCGTGTATCCGGCGTTTATCAGCTCTTCGGGTATCTCGGGCGCATGAAAAGGTATCTTCCAGTCGTTATTTTTCATCTTCATTCTTCTTTTATTTTTATTAATAACCTATGATACCAAATTTGTTGACATAATTCAATAGTCATAACCAAAAAAAATCACGGCAAACGCATGAAAAGAAAAAATACCGTAAACTCCGTAGGGCGGGGGCTCGCTCCCGCCGTACAGTAAATGCAATTTTATTATCTCTCAAAAGCAGCCGCACGATGTCATTAAGTTACGAAAACTGCATCCGTAGGGCGGGGGCTCTGCTCCCGCCGTAAAGTTAGATATTCTACGACGTAACGGCGGGAGCAAGCCCCCGCCCTACAGTGAAAAATCATTAACTAAATGACACTGAACAGCCGCGGCGCATTTTCATGCGCCGCGGCTGTGACCTTTTTACTTAAGGAAACGCTGATTAATTCGCCGAGAGCAGATGGCGAGAAAATTTGTGTTCTGACGACGGCACTTTTTTGCAGGAATACTTTGTGTATTTCAAGAAAAAGTGACTAAGTCAGAGCGCAAATTGTCCGGCAGATGCCGAAGGTGAATTATTCAGCGGTTCCTTAAACAGCTTCTCTGCCCGCTCTGTATGCCGCGATATTCAGCTCGACGAATTTGGCGGGGACGGTCGTGCGGATGATCTCCTCCCAGTCGATATCGGGCAGCTCCAACACCTTAGTCAGAGCGCCGAAAAGGACGATGTTCATGCACTTTTCGCTGCCGACGGTCTTTGCGACCTCACCGGCTTTGAGGGAGAAGCACCTGAAATGCTCCTGCATTGCCTCCAAACAGCCTGCGGGGTATTCGGCGAGACCTGCGGCGGTGGTGGCGGACGCCATCTCGTAGTCGTTGATGACCGCGACGCCGTCCGGCTTTAAGAAGTCCGAATATCTCACGGCCTCCATCTTCTCAAACGCGACAATAACGTCAGCCGCGCCCTTGCCTATAAGCGGGGAGTACACCTTATCGCCGAAGCGGACCTGCGTGGAGACACTGCCGCCGCGCTGGGACATACCGTGTACCTCGCTCATTTTCACGTCATAGCCGGCGTTCATCAGACCGTTGACAAGCACCTTTGCGGTCAGAATTGCGCCCTGACCGCCGACGCCGACGAGTAAAACAGATTTTGTATCCATCTCTTAATCCTCCTTACGGCTTATTGCGCCCACGGGGCAGACCTGCGCACAGACGGTGCAGCCGACGCACAGCGAAGTATCGATGCAGGACTTCTTATCCTTGACGCTGATTGCGGGGCAGCCCACGGTGAGGCACTTCTTGCAGCCGATGCACTTTGCCGTATCGACAAGGCACAGCTTCTTTGCAAACTTCTCGCGCTTAATCAGCAGGCAGGGACGGCGCACGATGATGGCGGCGCGTTTCTCGCTTGCTATCGCGTCGTCTATCGCCTTGTTCATGGCGGTGAGGTCCTGCGGGTCTACTATTATAATATTCTCGTAGCCGTATGCGCTCAGAATATCCTCTATCTTAAGTGCCGCCGCCATCTCGCCGAGAAGGTTGAAGCCGGAGCCGGGGTTATCCTGATGTCCGGTCATGCCGGTGATGTGGTTATCGAGCACGACGGGGATCATATCCGCGTCATTGTAGACTATCTCAGCAGCGCCCGTCATGCCGGAGTGGAAGAAGGTGGAGTCGCCCACAACGCCGAAAACGGTCTTTTTAACGCCGATGGCCTTGAACGCCTTTGCCATGCCCGCGCCGACGCTGAAGCCGCCGCCCATGCAGACGGTGGTGTCAACCGCACTTAAAGGAGCCGCGCCGCCGAGGGTGTAGCAGCCGATATCGCCGGTGACAACGCAGTCCTTGCGCTTGCCGATGCAGTAGAAGAAGCCTCTGTGGGGGCAGCCCGGGCAGAGGGCGGGCGGACGGGCGACGGCCTTTACGCCGACGTCCACAGTCTTTGCCTTCTCGCCGAAGATGGCCTCGCGGAGTATCTGCGGGTTAAGCTCGTACATATTGGGGACGACCGCCTTGCCGATGCACTCTATTCCGGCGGCTTTTATCTCCTGCTCCATATAGCCGTCCAGCTCCTCGATGACATAGAGCGTGTCTACCTTGGAGGCGAAGTCACGGATAAGCTCGATGGGCATGGGGCAGGTCAGACCCAATTTCAGGAATGAGGTATCGGCGGGGAAAATCTCCTTTGCGTACTGGTAGGAGCAGCTTGCGCTGATAACGCCGATCTTGCCGCCGTTCATTTCGACGCGGTTGATGGGGCACTCGTTGGAATACTTTGCAAGCTCTGTCAGATTTTTCTCAAGCTTTGCGCGGCTGCGGTAGGCGTTGGCGGGGGTGCATATGTACTTTGCGCCGTTGCGCTTGTATTCAAGCGGCTCAACGCTCACGGCCTCGCCCGGCTCGACAAGGCTCTTGGAGTGGGCGATGCGGGTGACGGTGCGGAGCATTACGGGGATATCGAACCTCTCGGACAGCTCGCAGGCGAATTTTACGAAGTCCTTGCACTCCTGCGAATCGGACGGCTCGACCATGGCGATCTTGGCGTGCTTTGCGTACCAGCGGTTGTCCTGCTCGTTCTGGGAGGAATGGAGGCTGGGGTCGTCCGCCACGACGACGACAAAGCCGCCGCCGACGCCGCTGTAAGCCGCGGTGAAGATGGGGTCGGCAGCCACGTTCATGCCGACGTGCTTCATGGCGGTGAGGGAGCGCACACCGGCGATGCTCGCGCCGTAGGCGACCTCGGTGGCGACCTTTTCATTGGGCGCCCATTCGCAGTACAGCGAGTCCTTGTACTTGGGCAGATTTTCGAAGATTTCGGTACTCGGCGTGCCCGGATACGCGGAGCAGACCTTTATGCCCGCCTCGTATGCACCCAGAGCGATAGCCTCGTTGCCGCTCATCAATACTTTCATTTTTCAACAGCTCCTTTCATAGTTTAACGCATTAAACCATTTAATTAATTATAAGCTTTTGTGTGCATAAATGCAACCGAAATTCTTTACTTTACAAAGAGTCAACGGGGACGGTTCTCAATGGCGGTAAGTTAACGTTTTCATCTGTAGGGCGGGGGCTTGCTCCCGCCGGAAAGTCGGAGTTTCCGTGCGGTTACGGCGGGAGCGAGCCCCCGCCCTACAGATACGCTTTTCTTAAATTACCGACATTGGGGACGGTTCTTTTTGACTCAATGTAGAGTCATTGGGGACGGTTCTTAATGACTCATCTATATTGGCTGTTTGCTGACAAATGAGTCAAAAAGAACCGTCCCCATTGACTCAGTTCTTATGTTTTATTTGCAATATTCACATATCCTTTTCGTGCTTCCGGTGACGGGTACATAGTCGGTGATATGCTCCATCGCTCCGGCGGGCGTGGCGGCAAGCGTTATGAGCTTTTCGCAGTCTGAGCCGATGAAGCCCTTTTCCATGCCGTTATCTATGAGGGCGAAAAGCGGGGCATAGTAACTGAGCGTATTGAGAAAGACGATCGGCTTTGAGTGTCTGCCGAGCTGTTTGAGCGTGATGCAGGCGAAAAGCTCCTCAAAGGTGCCGATACCGCCGGGCAGAGCCACGAACGCGTCGCTCTTTTCAAACATCAGCTCCTTGCGCTGCTCCATCGTGTCGGTCAAGATCAGCTCGCCCGTCTTCTTATTATATAATATATCCGGTTCGTCAAAGAATTTCGGCGCGATGCCGACGATATGTCCGCCGTACTTTTCCGCACCGCGGGCGCAGCTCCCCATCAGCCCGTCCGTGCCGCCGCCGAATATGAGCGTATGGCCGTTTTGCGCGATCAGCTCGCCCAGCGCCTCCGCCTCGGTATAGTATTCTTTATCAAGCTTTGTCGATGACGCGCCGAAAACACAGATGTTCATAGTTTTTCCCCTTTTTATGAGTTTTTTATATATTACACCTTTTTACACGTATCGGCAAGTACGGACGTAGAGTCATTGGGGACGGTTCTTAATGACTCATCTATATTGGCTGTTTGCTGAC
>JAUNND010000050.1 GCA_030531595.1 Eubacteriales bacterium
CCCCCTATAGTTGACTTTCGTTTTTCCTTGGTCAACTTTAGGGGGATCATATCATCAACATTCTATTCCGTTTTTGTCTCTATAATACAGTACTTCTCCACCCAGACTTTCCGCATATACCTTTAAATCTCTAAGACACATCGATTCAAATATTAGCCCAAAGGTATTCAAATCGTCCAGAAGATTTTCGGTTGTTGCATGAAGCGCCGCGACAACCAGTGACGGATCGACAAAGTTTCTTTTACTTCCAAGGCGAATCTCCGTCTTGCTACGAAGCTTAGGCGACCATGCTTTGATATCATCGAGAATATGTAATGACTCAAGAATGGACGTATAAGTAGCTACCGTAGCATCAGCAACATTCGCATCCTTAGCAACCGTAGACATATTAATTGGAGCACAAATATTTCTCGCCATGCTACGTATTACGTCACGCATTTTTCTTGGAGAGTAAGAAGATGCGATATTGGTGGCAGAACGGAAATAAACGATGCCGTCCGCATAGAACGGAGAGGATTCACCTTCGGCATCAAGTGCGATACTGACCGCGCCGGGTATCGGCTGCGGAGTAGCATAGGAATAAGTTGTCACACCGTCAACCACCGTCACGGTGAGTTTTGCGGCATGAACATTTTTGATGTTGTACTTAATTTTGTTACCCATAGGTTTCAAGCCTCCATGTCAAAAAAAAAGGACTTCATAGAGCTTTTCGCTCTCTATCCAGGTTTCGGATTTGGAATAAAAAATGCCGTGCCTGTCCAGCACAGCTTCAACAGTCTGTTCAGCCGACAAGTCCTTATGGTCGGTGTACAGCTCTATATGGATCTCATTGACTTTGAAATAAGCCGCACCATCAGCGGCAAAGTTGTTGTTTGCCGGATTCAGATACAGCAGATACGGGACCTCCGGCACTTCACCCTCCGCAAAATGATCATATGCGAAGGGCAGTCCCGTCTCCGTAATGATGGCTACGATTTCATCCATCCTTGATGCACCTCTCTATGTCTTTCTCCAGCTGTTCGATACCGATTTCCTCTGCCGGAGCGATATGCGGCTGCGCAGAAGTCCGCCCTCCGTTCCGCTTCGCATGACCGTGTTCCAGAAGATGTGCCAGCTGATATCTGTTCTTGGAATGGACGGTGACTTCCAGCTTGGTGGAGGATTCATCAGTTTTCTTTACCGTCCAGCTCTTGGCATACTTGCCGGACTTGACCGGAGCGTTTGCCTGTATCTCTTTCTTGACGGTCTTTCCGGCATCGTTTACAGCCTTCTTCATGCCCTCTGTGGTCAGCTCGGCATAATCGTCAAGCTGCTTCATTACCTCCGCTGCGAGACTGCCGACCGGAATCGTCTGTCCCATATCAACGCCTCGCTTTCCGGCACCGGAGTTTGATGCTCTTTCTCTTGAAATTCATGTGGTCAACGGAAAGAATATCGAAAAGCTCTCCGTCCATCACCACACGGTATGGGTCATATTGTTTTCCTCTTTCCGGGAGACTGAGTATTGTTTATTGTCTCTCCGGATATACGGAGAAAAAGTGGGCGTTTTGTGGGGGTCATCTGCTGTAAATTTTTCTGAATTTTTTCTTGGCGCTGTTGATAGACTCCTCGACCGACTTATGATTGGTGCCCTCGGCTTTGGCGATATCCCGCAAAGACATACCGTTTACCAACATCAGCAGCCTCCGGCGCTGAACGTCGGTCAATGCGGAAAGTGCCTTGCGGATGTGAGTACTGTCTTCTGAAAGAAGAAATTCGCTTTCCGGGGTCTTGTCCGTAGTCGGGGCATGGATATCCTTATCTCCGTACTCCAGTGCATCGAAGGAGTAGCAGTGATATCTCTCCTTTCGGTCAAGGTTGTCTTCCTCTCTGCGGGAGTCGAGGATAACAGTACCGATATCGTCGGATGCTTCAATTTCCGATCTGGTTCCGTCTGCGAATTGCCATGTGATTTTCATTTGTGTGTCCTTTCCGCTGAGTGCGGAGGTACGAAGGACACAGAAAAAGCCTGAGTATACGGGGAGCGCCAGTTCCTGCAAAATGGGTGCAGAAAACTGAGGGTACCGATAATCCTTTTCAAAAGCTGAAAAGTGCTTTATCTGTATCCTTCGCCCTGATGTACACTCAGGCTTCAGATTAGTTTTTGTATATCTCAAATGGGAGCTACCCGCTATGAGCGAAAAAAATAAGGTCGGAACAAAACCGGGTATTATAACCCGGCTTTGCTCCGACCTTAGTGGTGGCTTTCGCCCCGGCGGTCAGTCAGCAAAACTCATGCTCGATGTTCTTGCCTGCGGCAAGCTGTAGAGCGCTCTGTTCTTAAATTGTCCAGATCTCCGATGAAGAATTTCTTACACTTCGGGCATTGAGCGGAGACCCGCCCTTTTGCTTTGGCCTCGGTAATGACTTCGCCCTTATGACACCAAGGGCAGATAAGGTGACGGTTAAATTGATGTACCTGCATTCTCATCACTCCATTCATCGTTATGTAAAGTGTTAGCCTTGCACCTAACTTTAAGTGCAAAAAACAAGCGGGATATTCTCCCGCTAACAGCGTGTAAGTCCTATTATCCAATCAGTGCATCAGTCCCAGCTCAGAGATGCGGTACCACGCCGCATCGTTGGACACATTGAAAGTTGCAGCTACCGCCTCAAGACCTGCATTTACGCTGCATCTTCTGCGTTCGGCGGTGTGCACAGTCTTAATTAGAGGACGGAAGAGACTGCACTGAGGTCCTAATACAGATTGCGGCAGTGAGAGCGGCTTTGTGCGGTGTTGCAAAGGTCATCCTTAAAGATCATCTGGAACATTGTGTCACTGACGTGGATATAGGCAGCAGTGAAGCAATTAAGACTCTGAACGATGCAATAGATATATTTATATAAAAACCCATTGCCGAGTGACTTCTTTTATGTTATATTAAAGACAATCAAATATACGTCTATTGTGCATGTAATCGCTTAGCTGTAAAGACGGAAACGTCAGGCGGCGATTGGAAATGAATGGGGTAAAAGCCCCGCGCGAACGGCACTGTAAGCGTGAGACCGTACCGAAGCGGCATTGAGCCGCGGGACGAAAGTCCTCCATTGTGCGTAGAGCATGAGAAGGTAGGATACGGACGCAGGATCAAAGATCCATAACGCAAGTCAGGAGACTTACAAGGCATAGGACAAAATTGAAAGCAGCGGACGAGCTCTCCGTGGTTTTATCAAGTGATAAGTCTGCCGTCTTCCCAAAGTTTGGAAGTCGGTTTTTTCGTACATTTTCCGCTGATTTCATGTTTGAGATCGGCGGATTTTTTATAATTTGGAGACAGAGATGAAAAAGAAAAAGCAAAACACATTTCTCAATGTACTGATGATTATCGCAATTGCTGCAATAGTATTCTCGGGAATAATGATTGCGGGAAATATCAGGAAAAGCGACGCTGTTAAGGCAGATAGTTCGCCTGAACCAACCTTGAAAATATCTGATGTCTCCGAGGTCAGCAATGAGACGCGAATGATCGTTGAGGAAAGCGGGATAACTCTGGACGATTACATATCAGTAAACGTCACAGATGATAATACTGAAAGCTATATCACAGGAAATGCTGTAACATCACCGGCAGCAAGCTCTGCTCCACGCTGTACGCTGGAAATAGTATGCGGGACCCTCCTCAGTAATCTTGATAATTTAAGAGAAGGCAAGGAAGCGTTTGTGCCTCCAAACGGAATAATACTTGCAGCTTCGACCATTGAGTTTGAAGCCGGAGACACAGTGTTCAATGTATTGCAAAAAGCCTGTGCTCTTGCTGATATCCAGCTTGAGTATTCATGGACACCGTTGTATGACAGCTACTACATAGAAGGTATTAACAACCTTTATGAGTTTGACTGCGGAGAGCAATCAGGGTGGATGTACAAGGTAAATGGGGTATTCCCGGACTACGGATGCTCCGAATATAAGTTGGCAGACGGAGATACGATAGTTTTCTGCTACACCTGCGCAGGGCTCGGCGCAGATGTGGGCGGAAGCGTTTATTAACTAAACGGAGGAAAGACATATGAAAAAACGTATTTTCTCATTACTATTGATTGCAGTTATCCTTATAGGCATTTTCCCGACAGGTGCATTTGCACAGGATGTTGAAGCTTTACCGGAAGAAAACCCGGCTCAGGAGCTTCTACTTGAGCCGGTCGTGATTCCTGAGATTGAAGAAATACTATTGGAATCTGAAATCACACCGGAAACACCTACCGAATCCGAACCGGTTGAAGATGAACCGGTCAAAGAGGAGCCGGCGGAAGAAATAATAATTGAACCTATGGAAAAAGCGGAAATCGAGCCGGCAGAGAAAAACGAAGAGCTTGAGGAAGAAAACTTTGCATTGCTTTTGAGCGAAGATCCGGAGAGTATAGGTACAGTGCGCGTAAGCATCGTTAACAACACGTTTTCTGTTTATGACGGTGCACCATGGGACGGCGTACTTATAGATACCTACGTCAATTTGTACGTTGATTCATCCATGATGAGCTGTGTCATTGACGCTCTGGGTGAAATTCCTCAGGAGGGTGCTGAATACAATTATATTATTAGCATAAACGGTCTCAATGCAGGTGACGGCGGCTATATGTCCGGTTGGATGGGCACCCTCAACGACTGGTTCACAAATGAAGGCTTTGGTGCATATACGGTCGCGTCAGGGACTTTACAAAGCGGAGATGAAATCTGTCTGCTCTATACCTGTGACTTCGGTTCCGATTGCGGCGGAAGCTGGGACAACAATGATAAGACTCTTTCCGCACTCACCTTCAGCGCAGGGCAGCTTATTCCTGATTTTGACAGCAGAGTTCACGATTATACTCTGGTAGTCCCCACCGGAACTGCCGCAGTATATGTTACCCCAACAGCGGCTAACAAGAACTTTCAGGTACACACATTTGTGGGCGGGACCGCATTCAAGCGCAGCGAGAGCGTTCCGGTAACTGACGGGGCAGTCATATCCGTAATAGACGGTGATCCCTCATGGTCCAGCATGAACGGAGGCAGTTACGGCACCGCCGATGAAATCCCGGCAGAAGTATATAATATCACGGTCATGCACGAGACCGGCATCAATATAACGGTCCGCTCTCAGATGAACGGTGCATATCTCAGCGGATTCGGAAGCCCTGTATATGTAAGCTCAGCCGAGTCAGAACGCTTCGGTTATTCTGACAGTGTAACGGGTGTATCCGCTCTTGATGCTCTGGTGGCTGCCCATGAGATGTACTTCGGCGACAGCTTTACTCCCAATACGGCTTCTGGTTTCCTGAATGTGGGAAGCGGCGGATATATCACAACTGTTTTCGGTGTTGAGACCACTGCAAACGGATTTCTCATTAACGGTGCTTATCCAAATGACGGAACCGAAAGCGAATGGGGCGGATACAACGGTACGACTGTCACAACTCAGCAAGTTTATACCGGCGACGTTATTGATTTTTACACTTACAGCGATGCATCCGGCTGGTCTGACTTTTATACATATCTGAGCCTTCCGCAGCATATTTACGCCGGAAGAGAATTCACGGTAAATGTCAGCGGTACGCCGGTGATGAACGGCTATTTCTACGCAGATGCATCTTCATTTGCTTCGGCAGCAGTACCGATAAGCGGTGCTGCCTTTGCGTGGGTAAACTCCGCTACCGGAGAAGCAACTGTCCTGTCCGAAATTTGCAGCGATGAAAACGGGAATGCGGTTCTGACTGCTCCCGATGAAGGAACGTACCTCCTGACAGCAAGCGGTTTCGAATCGGCACCATTCTGTCTTATGAATCCTCAAATAGTGACGGTTGAGACAGCGGAGCTTATCAGCAGCCCCATTGTCATTCGCACAAGCAACTCCACGACCGACCTTTCCAACGCCATTCTGGCAGGTGAGAATGATCTGGGGATAGCGGTTTTTAATCCTTCTGTATATGAATACTCCCTCGGCGACATTCTCACCGATGCAAACAGCCAGCTGAGATTTTACTTTGACTTTATCGAAAGCAAGGCAACCGCTATGCTTTTCTGGAACGATGCCACAGGTACTGAAAAGAGCAAGGACATCACAAAGACATCCGCCAGATTTGCAAATTGTCTGCACGTGGGGCAGAACACTCTGACGCTGACCATAACATCATCTGACGGACTTTCCGACACCTATGTTTTTCATGTGGGATGTGTACCGACTCTGACTTCCTTAAATGTCAGGAGTGAGGATGCGGCTTTGTATCTTGACACGGCATTTGCTGCAACAGACTTTGACTATGTTCTTACAATGCCCTCATCAGCCGGGAAAATCTTCGTTGATGCATTGCCGAAAAACAGTGATTATACTCTGCTGATTAACGGCGGAGGCAGCTTTGAGGTATCCCCCGTGGGTGACAACGTAACACTTGAAGTCGTTTCAGCAGACGGTACCGGCAGCCTATATACACTGAGCATCAGGCGTGTTGCAAAGCTTGACCTTATTATTGTGCCGTCACCGGCGGATGCGGTTGTGAGAGTGTACGACCAGACCGGCACGGAGATATACAAAAATGCCGACGGCAGCTACAGCGGTATGTTTGCGGAGTATGCCTATACATACACAGTCACAAAATACGGTTATGTTGCCGTGAGTGAGACAGTTCCCGCGCAGAGTGGAAAACTCGATGTTGTATTGCAGAGTGCACCGGAGACGGATATAGAGGATGTTGACGCACCATGGAGCAATTTCCGTGGAAGTGATGACAATATGGGTATCACCGAAACCGAGCTTCCCACAGACGCAGAGGACACGGAGCTGCTCTGGGCAAACAAGCTGGGCAGCGGCTGGCAGAATGCGCCCTCTGTACAGATCATAGTTGACGATTCACTCATCGTCATGTGCGGCACCTCATTATATAAGCTCGCCTTATCTACAGGTGAAATACTTGCCGTCAGCGAAATGATTGAGGCACCCAGTTACGGCTACACACCTCCCACCTATGCCGAGGGCATGATATTCTGCCCTCTCGGAAAAGGCACGGTGCAGGCATTCAACGCATCTACACTGGAATCACTCTGGGTATATCGAGATGTTCTGGGAGGACAGGCCTTGTCTCCCATAACATACTGCGACGGTTACATCTACACAGGCTTCTGGACAAGCTACACTGACAAGGCAAGCTATGTGTGCATTTCAGTAACCGATGAAGACCCTGCTCAGACTCTTGAAGCAAAACAGGCATGCTGGAGGCTTGTAAATGACGGCGGATATTATTGGGCTGGCTCGCTCACTGTCGGAAAAGCAGTAATATTCGGTTCAGAGGACGGTTCAAAGGATGCAGGCGGTAATCCACGCCTCTATTCCATCGACAGATTCACAGGACAGCCTGTATCCGTTGTGGAGCTTAACGGCGTGGGCGATATTCGCTCGACCATTGCCTATGATGCAGATGCATCAAAAATATTCTTTACCACGGCTGACGGCTATCTGTGCTCCGCATATGTTAATGCACAAAGCGGAGAAATCTCAGATGTAAAAGCCGTATACTATAATGCCAAAAGCACGTCAACTCCGGTGGTATATAAGGGGCGTGTTTTCTTCGGTACGGGCAGCGGCATAACGACCAGCGGCTCTTCCGGAAACTTCGTCATTGCTGATGCATCTACTCTGCAGATGATAAATTACATCGGACTTCGCGGTTATCCTCAGTGCTCCGCTTTGCTCTCTACGGCTTATGAGAATGAGGGGTTCCTCTGCTTTTACTGCACCTACAACTCCATGCCCGGTGGAATTACCATGATAAAGGTCAATACAGGCAATTTCTTGATGGAGCTTACAGAGCTTTATGATGCCCAAGGCTATGAACAGTACTGCATTACCAGTCTCATCTGTGATAAAGACGGTACTATATACTATAAAAACGACTCCGGCAACATCATGGCTGTTGGCTTTTCCGACGCGGCAAGGACAAGAAAGCTCATTGACTCGATAGGCACCGTTACCGCCGACAGCTGGGATAAGATAGCTGCGGCAAATGAAGCCTACCTCAAGCTTTCGGATGCCGATAAGGTTAAGGTAACAAATTACTCTGTTCTCGAAAAAGCAATCGAGGAATATGAGCTGCTGCTTGGCAATATTGCCGCAGTAGAACTCAGCATAAGCAGTATAGGTACCGTTACTGCCGACAGTGAAGATGCAATTAAAGATGCCTGGGAAAAGTTCAATGCTCTTTCGGAAAGCGAAAAAGAAAAGGTGTCAAACTATTCGCTGCTTACAGCAGCGGAAGCAGCTTACAGTAATATAAAGGCTCAGATTACCGCTGTGGAAAAGAAAATATCCGCAATCGGCACGGTAAATGCCAACAGTGAAAATCTCATAGCCTCTGCACGCGACGCATATGATGCTCTCCCCACAAGCTCAAAGAGATATGTGAGCAATTACCAGATTCTCACTTCTGCCGAAGCAAGACTTACCCAGCTTGAAAACGCCGCAGAGGTTGTTTCTCTGATCTCAGCGATAGGAACAGTAACAACATCAAGCGGCTCAAAGATAACTGCCGCAAGAAACGCCTATAATGCACTCACCACAGAAGAAAAGGCCTTGGTTACAAATTACAGTGTGCTGACAGCTGCCGAGACAAAATATGCCTCACTCACGACCTCATCCTCAGGCACGACAACTACCGCCGTAACCAAAACAGTTTCCACCTCAACCACGAAAAACACAGACAGTGAAACGACAGTTGAAATAAACGGAAAGAAATATACGGTTGATGTGAAGGCAGCCGAGCTTATGACGACGATCTGTGCCCTCACAGAGAGAGGAAATGTTCAGGAAAACGAGATCATCTCCCTTTACCGCATATACTCCGCCCTGACGGATGAGCTGAAAAAGCAGATATACAATTACAGCGACCTTGAGAAGCTTATGGATAAGCTGGGAGAGCGAAATCATAAGGATGCAGCAAGTGGAATTTCGGCATCGGGTCTTGAGTGGAACGAAAAGCTGAATATCTCGGTTGTTGACAGCGGCACGGAATACGGCTTTATCTGCGGCAGCATCGGTCAGAACAGGCTTATCAGGCTTGTACGAATAACATATACGGATATTCTCACAGGCAAAAAGCTTGATAATGTTTCAGACGTACAGATAAGCGTTCCCGCCTCAAAGAGCAGTGGTGAGACGGCGATAGAAGTCTACCGCTTTGATAATATGGAATTGCAGCGTGTTTCTTTTTCTGAAAAGAACGGGGAACTCAGCTTCAACGCACGCAGCGGTGAGCTCTTTGCAATAGTTGGTATAACTCCCGGTGATAAGGCTAAAGATGAAGCGCAAGACCGTGAAGTAAATGCAGATCAGGATACCGTTTCTCTGCCTCTCACATGGATAGCTGCCGGCGGTGCCGGTGTTGCTGTGCTGATCACGGTGCTGTTTATTGAGCTTCTCAGAAAAAAAGAATGATAAAACACTTACACCCGTCTTTAATTTTTGTTTACTTCCTGTCGGTCATTGCCTTTACGATGTGCCTGTTTCATCCGCTTTATATCGCGGTCTCATTTGCGGCATCCCTTTTGCTCATGCTTTTGATTGACAAAATAGAAGCGCTGAAAAGGCTCGGCTTTGAATGTGTACTGTTTGTGCTGATAAGCTTCATCAACCCGCTTTTCAGCACAAACGGCGGCACCGTTCTATTTACATATTTCAGCCGTCATTTTACACTTGAAGCGCTGCTTTATGGTGTAAGCACCGCCCTAGTGTTCCTCAGTGCTTTGCAGTGGTTTTTCTGCTTTCAGACAGTTTTTACGGAGGACAAATTTTTTTCCCTCTTCTCCTCCCGCGCACCGTCTCTCACGCTGCTGATGGCTATGGTTTTCAGGCTTGTCCCGGAACTAAAGCGAAGAACTGAACGTATAAGCTCCGACAGACTTCACATTGGAAAAGGCAGCGGTAATTCTTGCCGGGAAAAGCTGACAGCAGGTATTGAAAATCTATCTGCACTTACGGGCTGTACGCTTGATAATGCGGTGGACACAGCCGCATCCATGAACGCCCGAGGCTACGGTAGCGGCAGGCGTACCTGCTTTTGCAAATACCGTTTCAAGGCACCGGAGTTATTCATGCTCATTTCAATAATTGCAGTCGATATCTGCATTGTTGTTTTCAGCCTCAAGGGTGATGTGTCAATACGGTTCTACCCGAAAGTTTCCGCTTTGTCAGTCAGCAAAGCTCCGCTTGCGGCGTATATTCTTCTTTCGATTCTCCCATCAATTATTCACATTTCGGAGTCACTAAAATGGCATATATCCATATCGAAAATTTAAGCTTTTCATATCCCACAAACAGTAGAAAAGCCCTTGAAGGGATTAATCTGTCCATAGGAAAGGGCGAGTTTGTATGCCTCTGCGGCACCTCCGGTAGCGGCAAGACAACACTTCTGCGTCAGCTCAAACCGGCTCTTACACCCCACGGACGAAAAAGCGGTGCAGTTCTCATTGACGGGAAAGCCGTAAGTGAATACTCACACAGAGAACAGAGCAGCATGATCGGCTATGTGATGCAGGATATTGAGACACAGCTTGTCACCGACAAGGTTTGGCATGAGCTTGCCTTTGGCCTTGAAAGTCTCGGCTGTGAGCAGCAGGCGATGCGACTTCGTGTCGCGGAAATGGCAAGTTATTTCGGAATTCAGAACTGGTTTCACGAAAAAGTCTGCAATCTATCGGGTGGACAGAAGCAGCTTTTAAATCTCGCCTCGGTTATGGCGATGCAGCCGGAGATACTGATTCTGGATGAACCGACCGCACAGCTTGACCCCATTGCTGCCGCTGACTTTATTACCACCGTATCACGTCTCAACCGCGACATGGGCATAACGGTCATACTGTCTGAGCACAGACTCGAGGATGTTATTCCGGTATCTGACAGAGTTGTTGTGCTCGAAAACGGCAGAAAGGTCGCAGACTGTACACCCGGTGACATTGGGGATGCACTGGAAGTAGTGGGAAGCGATATGCTTTCCGCTTTGCCTGCACCCATGAGGATATGGCGTGCAAGCTCAAGTAAGGGAAAATGTCCGCTCACTGTGCGTGACGGCAGGCGCTGGCTCACCGATTCTTTTAATATCCTTCCCGTCAACAGTAAAAAGCTGTCAGTATATTCGGAGCCGGATGACCCGATTATTGAGCTTAAAGAAGTCCGTGTTAGATATGAAAAGAACTCTGCGGACATTCTGCGAGGTCTTGATCTTGCGGTTGCAAAGGGCACGCTTCATGCGGTCATCGGCGGCAACGGCAGCGGTAAGAGCACTATGCTCAAAACTATATGTTTCGAGATAAAACCGTATTCGGGCAAAATTTTTATTGACGGAAAACGAATTGAAAAATACAAAGCCTCCGAGCTGTTCGGCGAACTCATCTCCATGCTTCCGCAGAACCCCAAAAGCCTTTTTGTGAAAAAATCTGTGCGTGAGGAGCTTGAAGAAATGAGCGGAGATATTGACGCTGTTGTCAACTTTTGTGGGCTTGAAAATCTTCTCGAATCCCACCCTTACGACCTGTCGGGAGGAGAACAGCAAAGAACAGCGCTTGCCAAGGTCCTGCTGACAAAGCCGAAAATTCTGCTGCTGGATGAACCCACAAAGGGAATGGATGCACCATTCAAGCGTAATTTCGCGCAAAAACTGCGGCTTCTGTGTAAGGAAGGTGTAACAGTGCTTCTCGTATCTCACGACATAGAGTTTTGCGCCTCATACGCCGATGTTGTGTCATTGCTTTTTGACGGATGCATTGTCAGCACAGGTTTGGCAAAGAACTTTTTTGCAGGCAACAGCTTTTATACTACCGCTGCCAACCGCATGAGCCGCTCTGTTTTTCCGGAAGCTGTCACGGACGAGGATGTAGTCGAAGAAATCGAAAAAGCAAAGGAGAATAATTCATGAAAGTCAGACTTAGATCCCTTGCCCGTATTCTTATAATCATTCTTGCCGTGCCACTGACACTGTATATAGGTTACAGGATCGGCGGAAAGCATTACTATGTTCTGAGTTTTATCGTTCTTATATGGGCGATGCTGCCGTTTTTCACAATGTTTGAAAAACGCGGTCCAAAGGCAAATGAGCTGGTGATTCTCGCAGTTATGTGTGCTGTAGCAATCGTTTCGAGGGCTGCATTTATATGGCTTCCGCATTTCAAACCCATCACGGCGATCATTATCATAACCGGTGCCGCTTTCGGTGCGGAGGCGGGATTCATGGTGGGGGCGGTCTCCATGCTGGTGTCAAACTTCCTGTTCGGGCAGGGAGCATGGACACCGTGGCAGATGTTCGCCTTCGGCATGGCAGGTTTTATCTCAGGACATATCTTTGGAAAAGGCTTCATCAAGCTGGAAAGGATACGCCTGTCGGTATTCGGCGGCTTGGCTGTAATGCTTCTTGTCGGGCCTCTCCTTGATACCTGCACGCTGTTCACTATGACCTCTGAAATAACAAAAGCCTCCGCCGCAGCGGTATATATAGCGGGACTGCCGGTAAATTCAGTCCACGCTGCCGCAACGGTGGTCACACTGTTTTTCGCATCTGAGCCGTTTCTTGAAAAGCTAAACCGCGTAAAAACAAAATACGGAATGATGGAGTGAAAGCAATGCAGTTTCAATCCTACCATCCCGTTATTCATCTTGT
The DNA here is from genome assembly GCA_030531595.1 of Eubacteriales bacterium. Taxonomy (GTDB): domain Bacteria; phylum Bacillota; class Clostridia; order Oscillospirales; family Oscillospiraceae; genus Limivicinus. The sequence continues at coordinate 12,655 of JAUNND010000050.1, forward strand.
GTATTTTGCCGCAGTTATATCGTTCGGTCTTTTATTCAATCACCCTTGTTTTCTGCTTTGTGCCTATGTCTGTGCCTTTATATGCAGTATCAGGATCGTAGGCAGAAAGAATGTAATATATAATTTTCTGCTTTTACTGTTCGCCTTTGCTTTTACGGTATTCTATTCAAGTTACACTCATTTCGGAGTAACGGTTCTCACAGTCAATATTATAGGCAACAGAATTACCCTTGAAGCGCTGATACGAGGAGCGGTTATAGGAATCAAGGCGGCAACTCTCCTCATGTGGTTCAATGTTCTGCATTCGGTGATGACAACGGACGAGATCGTATATCTTTTCGAAAGAATAAGCCCTAAGCTATCACTCTATCTGGCCATCCTTCTCCGTATGGCACCCTGTATCAATGAAGAGAGAAAAAGAATCAGGTACGCCAGGAGAAGTGCCGGAATACGTCAGAACCCTGTCATCGGATTCCTTTCCGGTGTAAGTATTCTGATATCGTGGTCGGCAGAGCGTTTTTCCGACAGTGCCGACTCCATGCGCTCAAGAGGCTATACGCTTAAAGGCAGAACAGCATTTTCAATCTATCGCTTTGACAACCGTGACCGTGCAATTGTTGTTTTTATGTTTTCACTGATTACCGTTCTTATTATGGCAATGATACTCGGCGACACAGCAGCAATTTATTCATCTTTGATAAAAGTGACCGCCGTAACCGGTCGAAAACTTCTTTTTTGCCTTGTTTTCGTTGGTTTAAGCATTTTCCCTTGTATACCGATGATTTCAAAATCTGATAGCTGAGACATTCGTAGTGTGTTGTATTATTACAATTATGGAGATATATGTAGAAAGCTTGAAACTAATGAATATCACCAACTGTCGAATTTTACATCAATCGGTGATAGAAATTACATATTTTTTCAGGGTAGTATCACCAAATATATGCATCAGACTTGGATTTCCTAATGATTTAGCTACGAGATCCGCTGTGACCGTGGAATCTTTTCCTCCTGAGAATGACAGGACGATTTGTTCCTCCGAAAAACCAGAGACGAGCTCTTTTATGAAAATGCTTCCCTCCTCCTTGATATCATGCAGCCTATATTCATTTGCTTTTATAAAAAGCTTAATGTTTTCTTTGAAATAGTCAGACGGGTTATTGCGTCTGTATTTATCAATCTCTTCGCGCAGCTTATCTGTATCGGCGGTTTGAAATCGAGACGTGCTAATTGATACCGGCTTTCCGCTGATATAATATCTACTATTAGCCGCCCAGACTGATTTTCCACCTGCACATATTGACTTTTGCGGTTTCTCTGCATATACTTATAAATGGATGGTGGACGGCAATCCACCGGTGTGGCTGACACCTAAAATCCGATATAGATGCAGGGCGTGTGGACCTGAGTGTTGGCGGGCAACGATAAAACCCGATATAGATGCAGGACGTATGGGCCTGAGTGTTGGCGGACAACGATAAAATCAGTCATCTAAAGGAGACGCGCTGCACTGCGGTGCCGCAGTCTCCTTTTTCTTATATACGGAGTCGGAATAATGGCTATTACAAAAAACGTGAGATACAGTTCAATGAAATGAAGGATATGGCAAATGGAAGTATCTAAAAGTGATTGGAGTCTGTACAGAAAAAAGATTGCCGGCTGGCAAGAAAGCTTTATGGAAAAGCTATGCGCAGAGTATGCCGCTATTCTGAGCGACAGCAGCATTGCGGCATCCGAGAGATTTTGGACTCTGGAGCGTAGAATAAAGGAAGATAAGCGGCTGTCCGGAGTGCAGGTCGAAATGAGAAAGTCAAATATGCGCTATGATTTAGCGCGGCTTGTAGCGGAAGAAGCAATAACGCTTGACGATTTATCCGAATTCAGTACGGAGCTTCAGGAAGCGGTCAGAATGATAATAAGATTTTAAAGATTCACTGACAGGGATGTATTATATATGGAAAACACATTAAACTTTTTCTTTTCACCAAACGGAATATTGTGCGAAATATCAGACACAGCGGCGTCTGAAAGCGACGTTCTTTGGAAAAAACGCTTTGACGCGGATATGGCTGCTGCGATCTATGCCTACGGGCTGGACAGCACGCCGGATTCCTCCGCTGTCGGCACATATATGCGAAAAATGGTCGGGACATTTCTCAAAAAGCTCACCGACCTTCCGGAGCTGGAAACGGCGAGAGAGAAGGCTAAAATCGAACTGACCGACAGCGATATCGACAGTCTTCTTCACGCGGTTCCTTTCGCCATCGGTTCGGAGTATGTCACGAAAGCTTGGCTGAAAAAGCTGTTTAAGGGGCTGAACCGAACCTTTTCCCGTGAGATCGCGGACTATAACGGCAGTGTCGCGCTCTATTTTGAAGAAAAGCATCAAAATCTTCACGTTCCGGAGAGAATATTTTTTCATCTGGTGGAAAACAGGCAGTCATCAGAGTTTCCTTTCGCCTTCCTTGCAACCTATGCGAGCATTGATAAAAACGGTAAGGTTCGGCACTACCCACTGCGCTATGCACTCACGGAATACGAGCATGAGCGGCACAAGCTGCTGGAGCTGCTCTCGTGCCTCAACAGAGCGGCGGATGTCTCGCCTCTTATAAGCGATTTCATGGAAAACGGAGAGCTGTTCCATCCGTTACAGCTCACCGGTGAGGAAGCGTGGCAGTTCCTCCGAAGCGTTCCGGCGATCGAGGGGGCTGGCATACTCTGCCGCATCCCCAACTGGTGGCGCAAAAATGCAGCAACGCCCACGTTGACGATGAGGCTCGGAGACAAAAAGCCCTCCGCTGTCGGAGCACAGGCACTGCTCTCCGTGACACCCCAGCTTATGCTTGACGGAGTGGAATTGAGCAAGGAGGATATCCGCGAGCTGCTCGCAAAGACCGAGGGGCTTGCCATGCTTAAGGGCAAATGGGTGCAGGTGGATCACAACAGGCTCAAGGCTTTGCTGGACAGCATGGAAAAGGGCGGGAGCATCTCCCTCATAGACGCTCTGCGCAGACAGACCGGCATTTCCGAGGACAAGGATAGCGTTCAGGTCACGAACGGACAGTGGCTGAGTGAATTGTTATACAAGCTGCGTGAGCCGAAAACCATTTCGACCGTACCGCTGCCGAAGGATTTTTGTGCAACGCTGCGCCCGTACCAGAAAAACGGTTATAAATGGCTCAACTATATGGGTGAGCTTGGCTTTGGTGCCTGCCTTGCAGACGATATGGGACTTGGAAAAACCGTGCAGGTGCTGGCATATCTCGACCGCCTGAGGAACGAAGAGCCGGATGCCCGCTGTCTGCTCGTCGTTCCTGCCTCCCTTTTGGGAAACTGGCAGAAGGAAGCGGCTAAATTCGCGCCCGAAATGCTGCTGGAGATATTCCATGATGGGACGGCAAAGATAATATCAGCGGATCTGGAGAGCCGAAGTGCGGAAACACTCCCGTTCCTCTCTGTTACAACATACGGTATGGCTGCCCGCATTGAGGCATTCCGCAAGCTGCATTTTCGCTGCCTTATCCTGGATGAGGCGCAGGCCATCAAAAACTCGGGGACGAAGCAGACCCGCGCCGTCAAGGACATCAGTGCAGATATGCGCATCGCCATGACCGGTACGCCAATCGAGAACGATCTTACAAACCTGTGGTCGCTCTTCGATTTTCTCAACAGCGGTCTGATGGGTACGGCAGCGGAATTTGCGGACTTTGCGAAAAAGCTGCAGGAGCATCCGGAAAACTACGAAAAGCTGCGTATGATGATCTCCCCGTTTATGCTCCGTAGACTGAAAACCGATAAATCGATCATCCGCGACCTTCCGGAGAAGATCGAGGTCATGGATTATGCCCCGCTCTCAAAAACTCAGACTGTCCTGTACCGTAAGGTTCTGGTCGATCTGGAGGAAGCGCTCGCGACTGTTGACGGAATGCAGCGGCGCGGGATCGTGCTTGCCTCTATAATGAAGCTTAAGCAAATCTGCAACCACCCCTCGCAGTACCTCGGTCTGCCGGAGTATGCCGAGGAGGACAGCGGGAAATTTGCTCTCCTGCGCGAGATATGCGAGACGGTCCGCGACAAGCGCGAGCGTGTGCTGGTGTTCACGCAGTTCCGTGAGGTCATTCCCGCATTACAGGACTTCCTGGCAGGAGTATTCGGACGCAAGGGCTATGTTTTGCATGGCGGAACATCAGTAAAGGAGCGCGGTGAGATCGTGGATGCGTTCCAGAGTGAAAGCTACGTGCCGTATCTCATTCTTTCCGTCAAGGCGGGAGGAACGGGACTCAATCTCACGAAGGCAAGCCACGTCATACACTTTGACCGCTGGTGGAATCCCGCCGTGGAAAATCAGGCGACGGACAGATCCTACCGCATCGGTCAGAAGAACAATGTCATCGTTCACAAGATGGTGTGCAGAAGCACGATAGAAGAGCGTATTGACGAGATCATAAGCTCCAAAAAGGAACTGGCGGAAAATGTCATCGGCTCCGGCGGCGAAAGCTGGATAACCGAGCTTTCAAACGAGCAGCTTATGAATTTGCTGCGCTTAGGCTGAGGAGGTGCTGTAAAAGATGAGCAGAAGCTATTGGGAAATAAACAGCTTTCAACAGCCTACGGAAAGAGTCCTGCGTCGAAATGTCGAGAATACACGGCAGAAAGCCGTAAAAAAGGGAAAGGAACTCCACCCCATCGTTGTTGAGGGCAGAAGCATTACAAACAGCTGGTGGGGAAACGCATGGTGCAAAAATCTGGAGCGCTACGCCGATTTTTCAAGCCGTATCGACAGGGGAAAGCGCTATGTCCGCAGCGGCACGGTCATTGATCTGCAGATCGAAAAGGGGTCTGTTTCCGCGAAGGTGCAGGGGAGCAGGAAAACACCGTATAAGGTAGAGATCAAGATAAGCCCCATGTCCGAGGAGGCGTGCCAGAGCATCATTGAGCGCTGTACAACGAAGGTTGCGAATATCGAACAGCTTGCAAGCGGGAGCTTTCCGGAGGAGATGAAGGAGCTCTTCGGAGGGCGGAACGGGCTGTTCCCGTCACCGAAGGAGATCAGCTTTTCCTGCTCCTGTCCCGACTGGGCGCTGATGTGCAAGCACGTTGCCGCCGCGCTGTACGGTATCGGCGTGCGGCTGGACGAGGATCCTCTGCTGTTTTTCGAGTTGAGGGGAATAGATATAAACCGCTTTATAGATGTTACTCTGGCGAATAAGGTAGATAAAATGCTCGAAAACGCCGAAACAGCGCTCCAGCATTCAAGCCGCGTAATATACGGTGCTGAGGAGCTTTCGGACTTGTTCGGTGTTCTGTAGCGTCAAGAGTGTTTTGAATGCACTCTGCTATAGACCGATGCACCAAAAAATTTCAAAATGCACCAAAATCCTGCAAGATGCACCAAAGAAAAATCTTTTGGTGCATTGTATCAAAAATATCAGCCTTTGCCACAATCGCACTATAATATTGATACGATGAGTATTGATGTTATGGTGCGATTCTTTTTATAAAAAACCTTGAGATACGGGCTTTTTTTCTTACTCTCGGTAACGATTACTGAACTCACGGTTACGATTACAAACCCGTGGTAACGATTACCAAACTTATGGTTACGATTGCTTTTTCGGATAAAAAAACAGGGTAGTGAACTTGCCGTTGTAACAGAGCTGACTCGAAAGTGTGTCGAAGAGAACACTTCTGCAGCGCAGGATCAGCAAGAATACACAGCAAGGTACAACGGTTATGTGGAGCGGTACGAAAAAGCCAAGGGGCGCTATGATGAGCTTTCCACTGAATGCGAAGCCAAGAAAGCAAAGGGACGAGCAATTGAAAGGTTCCTCACTGATTTCGCAGAGCGGGACGAGCCGATTACCGAGTTTGATGACTGCCTTTGGCTGACAGCAATTGACCGGGTCACCGTCAGAAACGACGGAGTCCTGGTCTTCCGGTTCAACTACGGTGGAGAAATAGAAGGCTGAAAAGCCATGAGGAAGATAAGCGGACTTCGGCATAATGTGAATGTTGCTTTGGCACAACAAAAATTATAATCCGAACAGCCGCAGAGCGTAAA
>JAUNND010000051.1 GCA_030531595.1 Eubacteriales bacterium
AATGAGGAATGAGGAATGAGGAATTATGGAGTAAGTTGCAAGTCGTGAAAATACATACGCGATTTCCACTAATTTAACACCATCATGGCAAGCCTGTTTCATTTGCTTACGCCTATTTTCTCATAAGCATGCATTTTAGTCAATGTCTTTTCGCCCTATTTTCTGTCTTTTCGCTTTTAACAACAATAAGCCAGAGTAAACCTACATATTCTCTGATGGATGCGCAGAATTCCGATTACCAGTCAAATGGGTGCACTTTCACTTTAAAATAATCCATTTTCCGGATTTGTTGGAGCCAATCCGCTTAATATATTCATTATCCCTTAAAAAAGTCAGTATTTTTCGAACATAGCCGTCACTGATTTTACACTCGGATACAAGGAGCTTTATCGTGGCTTCCGGATGACCTTTCAGATAACTGTAAACCTTTAACTGCGATTCATTCAATGGCTTGCCGTTTTCCGGCTGCTTTTCAATATATCCGCGGTTTAACGGGATAATTACATTTATAAAATTTTCGGTAATATCAAAAGCCTGCATTCCGTACTTGCTTATGATGAGCGGTATACCGTGGCCTGTCTGCTCAACGTATCCAAGCTGACCGAAAATCTTTTGAAGCTTTGCATTGACAGGCCGGGAAATACCTCTGAAAAACTCCTCCCGTGTCAATCCTTTGGCAAGTCCTCCAGTAGAAATTATTTCTATTCTGTCACTGAAAATGTAGACGGCGGGCGGATTTAGCTGTGACCACTTTGTGTGCAGACAGGCGTTCTGCCATGCTTCTTTAAAGGCGGCAAAATCAAAAAGCTTATTCTCTTCCCGTTGATGTGAGCCAAGAACGATATGTGTATCATTGATAGCTTCCATATAGCTGAGTACCTGATCCATGGACAGAGCCAAACACTTAAAGCCATATTCATTCCTTTTAATTATTTCGCTTTTGTCTGTTCCTTTGAATGTGACAACTTTTATTGAAACATCATTCTTATCCGCAAGCAGTTCCGCCATCAGGTTATACTGATTATTGCTGTTGAAAAAACCGAGATTTCGCTCAAATCCGGTTTCGTTTACAGTGAGTCCCTTTGCAGCAAACAGAGTTTTCAGATGCGAAAAAGTCAGTTCCTGAGTATCTGCCGGCTGAGTAGAAATTATATCAATATTTTCATTTTCCTGCATGATTTTTCTGAGTTCAACAGGAGAAAGCTCACGATCCTCATCTGCCGAGCGGATATAGTATTTGCCGAAAGCGGAATACGGCTTTTCACCGCCCTGTGCGCTAAGCTTTATGACATTTTTCCCGTCAAGCAATTCAAGAGCTATTGACGGAATAATCTGTGGCTTAACGGAAGATGCAACCATTTGGGAAACATCGCGTAAAGTTCTGGCTCCAATCTCCTGACCGATTATTTCTCCGTTATTCTTAACGCCAAAATACACAACTGCGACAGAATGCTTGTTAAGCATCGAGGCAAGAGAAATGATGCCTTCTTTTAATTCGCCGGTTGATTTCTTAAATTCAACGGTTTCAGTTTCATATCCGATATTCAGGTGAATCAACTCCTTTTCACTTGCCAGTGTAACACTCCAAATTGTCTTTTACAAGTTTATTTGCTACTTTATTTGCTACCGACATGAGTAGCAAATAAAACAGAGCAGAAAGTGCAATCATCTCTGTGCCATGTTTGAGAAAGGCGAAAACAGGGGCATGATTCTCCACTCCAATCTACTGCTGGATTGACTAAAAAAAGCCCCGCAAATGCGAGGCTTAATTACCCCTGTAAATTTGGGATAATTTCTTTTTTGTGTGTTTGCATCTGTTGCAACTCATTGTGGAGCCGCTGCGCGGCAATCAAAAACATACTCAATAATTATTGAATGAGGAATGACAGCTTTAAGCTTTTTAAGAATTTTCAATGATTGAGGGAATATAATCCGTCGGCAAAGCCGACACATCAATTCCTAATTCCTAATTCCTCATTCCTCACTGGTAAGATCTTCGGGAAGTATCGCCATCAGATCCTCTTTTGTGGGTGCTTCCATGGCGGCGAGGCGGTTGGACTGGCGGACGATGGCATCCTCAAAGCAGTTGCGTACATCGCGTCCGTTGCCGAAGTTCTCGTTGCGGTTTTCGTACAGCTCGTCGAAAAGCGTCTTTGCGGCGGTCTCGGCTTCCTTGGTGAGAATATAGGCATTCTTTTTGCACTGACTCTTAAAAATTTCCAGAAGCTGCTCGCCGTTATAGTCGGGGAAGAAGAAATATTTGTTGAAGCGCGATTCAAGACCGGGGTTAGAGGTCAGAAAGCCCTTCATCGGCTCGGTGTAGCCGGCAACGATAACGATAAGGTCGTCGCGGTGATCCTCCATTGCCTTCAATATTGTCTCGATAGCCTCGCGTCCGAAGTCATTTTCGCCGCCGGAGGACAGGGAGTAGGCTTCATCTATGAACAGCACACCGCCGAGAGCGTTTTTTATCGCCTCCTGCGTTTTCAGCGCGGTCTGTCCCACGTAGCCCGCGACAAGACCCGAGCGGTCTACCTCCACGAGCTGCCCCTTGCTCAGAACGCCGATGGAGGCGTACAGTGAGCTTATAAGGCGGGCAACGGTGGTCTTTCCGGTGCCGGGGTTGCCCATGAACACCATGTGCAGGCTCATCGGCGGCACGGGCAGATCGTTGTCCTTGCGGAGCTTGCGGACCTTCATGAGATTTACAAGATTTTTAACGTCCTTCTTTACCTCGTCCAGCCCCACGAGCGCGTCAAGCTCTGCCATCAGCTCTTCAAAGGAGGGCTTTTCCTCCTCTGCCTTGACATCTGCGGCGGGAGCTTCCTCTTTTTTTCCCTCGCCCTGCGGTTGAGGCTTGTATTTTTCGGTAAAGGACGGCTCCGCGGTGGTCACGTAGTCCATCGGGTCAAGCGCCTCGCGGGATTTGCCCACGCCGTTCGTGTCGCACACGGCGTTGAGCTTGTCGATGCACTCGGTAATGAACTCCGCCTCCTTCATGCTCACATCATCGTCTACGGCGGCGATGTAGAGCAGAATGTTGGTGAGCATACGGATAAAGGTGCGTGAGGCCTGAGTGCCGCGCTTTGCGTCAGACTCGGCTAAATTCCAGTAGAACACCGGCGGCATGAACACCTCGCAGTCGGATATCGCGCTTGTCAGTCCCCACAGCATCCATTTCGGCTGCGGCTGGTTTCTGGAATATATACCGTTGGCGATATCCACGTTTTTCTGCGTTACGGAAGAGGCTCTGCTCCAGAGCTGCAGAGTGCAGTTGGTGACAAACTCGTCCAGTTCCTTTGCGCAGGCATAATTTGTCAGGCGGTAGAAAGCCTCGGTGTTGGCAACGTATATTTTATGAAATTCCTCCGCGGGGCGGTTCCATTCGGTAGGCATGGTCATTTTCTCCTGTTTTTTTATTAATTATTTCTATTATATATCTTTTTCGGGAATTGGCAAGAAAAATAAGCGATGTCGGAGTTTTCGGAACGGTTTTCGGAAAGAGAGCATATAATATATCGAAACGCTTTGGGAGGGATCGGCTTGAACAGCTTTGAAGGGATGGCGCATGAGCTGGAGCGGCAGGGCAAGGGTGACGCACTCAAACGCCTTGCCTACAGCGAGGATGGAAAACGGATCGGCCGGATGGTGGACGCGGAAAAGCTCAAGCAGGCTGCGCAGTCGGGTGACGGCAAGGCGCTGCAGGATATGCTCAAAGCCGTGCTGAGTACCGACGAGGGCAGAAGGCTCGCGGAGAACGTAAGGAAAATGATGGGGAAATAAGTGAGGGAGGCGACAGCGGTGGATGAGCTTGAGGAAAAAATAAGCAGTGTGCTCTCGGATGCACAGCAGATGGAGAAAATTACAAAGCTGGCTCAGTCCATCATGGCGGGAAACGCTCCCGAGAGCGGAAACGGCGCTCCGAATGACCTCGGATTTGACATGAGTATGCTCAGTCGGATATCCGGGCTCATGAACGGCGGCGGAGAGAAGGATAAAAAAGAACGCGGCTTACTGGAGGCCATGAGTCCGTATCTGTCCGAAAAACGGCGTGGGAAGATGGAAAGGGCGTTGAAAATAGCAAAGCTTACCCGTCTTGCACGTATCGCCATAGAGGAGAGTGAGGGCAGTGCTTAACCGCTATCAGGGCAACACCGGCAAGGTGGAGCGTATCGATGACTCTCCGTCCGCACCTTACAGAACGCCGCCGCCGACACGGCCGTCGCCTGTACGCAGCGAGCCCGCCGCCGGACTTCTTGAAGGAATAGGGAAGCTCCTGCAGGGGGGCGGCGAAAGGCTTGACAGCGAAGACATTATCCTCCTGCTGATCTTATACCTTATGTACCGCGAGAGCGGAGACACAGAGCTTCTTATAATAATGGCTGCAATGTATTTGCTGTAAAAAACATGCAGAATGTCTGACATTCTGCATGAAAAGATCATTTTTCGGCGTCATCGGCTTTTCCTTTTTCAGGGGGAAGAGCCGCCGACGCTTCGTTTTTTTCGTCCTCGGTCTGGTTTTTTTTGAGATTAGGGTTGCGCCAGAACACAAAAAGCCAAACCGAAATGGAGACAACAAAAGCGGCTACCATACAGATGATACGCATGGCCTCGTTTTCCTGTGCCAGCAGAACACCGATAAGCCCCATGACGGCGGAAACACCGTACAAAACCGCAACTGCCTGCTTCTGAGAAAGACCCAGAGCCATCAGACGGTGGTGGAAATGCTTTTTGTCAGCCTGAAAAGGACTCTGTCCGTGCAATATGCGGCGGCAGAAAGCAAAGATCGTATCTGCCAGAGGGATCGCCATAGCCAGCACCGGCACAAGGAAGGTAATCAGAGTATGAAGCTTGAAAAGTCCGATGATAGAGGTGGTCGCAAGCACATAACCGAGGAACTGCGAGCCTACATCACCCATGAAGATCTTGGCGGGATTAATGTTGTAAGGCATGAAGCCTATGCACGCGCCGCACAGCGCGGCAAGAAGGAACTGAGTGTTGGGATCGGAGACGAACATGGACACGATCAGCATTGAAAATGAGCTGATAGCGGACACGCCCACGGCCAGCCCGTCCAGACCGTCGATCAGGTTTACCGCGTTGGTGCAGCCCACGATCCATATGATAGTCAGCGGGAACGCCAGCCAGCCGATCGGGATCGTGGTATTCAGCGAAAGAAAGTTGGGGTTGGAAATGGCTCTGAACATGACGCCGCAACGCATGGCGACCAGTGCCGCAAGTATCTGGATCGCAAGCTTCACCCATGCGTTCAGACACACGATATCATCCACCGCGCCCATTCCCGCGATGATCAGCGCACCCAGCATGATACCCATGATCTGAGGCGAGAAGCTGACAAACACGATAACGGACATCAGAAAGCCGCAGAATATCGCCAGACCGCCCATACGGGGGATCGGATGGTCATGTATACGCCGGGCATCCTTGGGTACATCGATAGCACCCACGCGCTCGGCAAAATTTTTGACTCTCGGAGTCATCAGAAAAGACACTCCGAAAGAGAGGGCAAAAGAAAGAACTATTCTAAGCCATACGGGTATATTCTGAAACATCAGATCATATCTCCCATAAAAAAGTTAATGCCGCCTTGCCAATCAGAACGGTTTTTCTACCAGACCGACCTTTTTATAGACCTTGCGCAGAGTTTTGCGGGCGATATAGCTTGCCTTCTGTGCGCCGTCCGTGTAGACCTGCTGCAGATATGCCTTGTCTGCCATGATGCGCTCGGCCTCCTCGCGGATAGGACGCAGAGCTTCCACGACCGCGTCGCCGACGGCGGGCTTGAAAACGCCGTAGCCCTTGCCGTCAAACTCTTTTTCTATCTCGTCAAAGGTCTTGCCGGTGACGGAGGAATAGATGCTCATGAGGTTGGCAACGCCGGGCTTGTTCTCGGCGTCATAGTATACGCAATGCTCTGTGTCGGAGTCGGTAACGGCGCGTTTGAACTTCCGTGCGATCTCCTCGGGCTTATCCAGCAGAAAAACGCAGCCCTGCGGATCGGACTTGGACATTTTGGAGGTCGGTGCGCCGAGGCTCATGATGCGTGCGCCCACTTTGGGGATATAGGGCTCGGGAACCTTGAAGGTCTCGCCGTAGAGGTTGTTGAAACGGATGGCGATATCGCGGGTCAGCTCACAGTGCTGCTTCTGATCCTGTCCCACGGGCACAAAGTCCGCCTGATACAGCAGGATATCGGCCGCCATGAGAGCGGGATAGGTGAAGAGACCTCCGTTTATGTTGTCGGCGTTCTTAGCACTCTTGTCTTTAAACTGCGTCATGCGGGACAGCTCGCCGAACATGGTGTAGCAGTTGAGGATCCAGCCCAGCTCCGCGTGCTCGTGCACATGGCTCTGGAGGAAAAGAGTGTTCTTTTCGGGATCAAGTCCGCAGGCAATGTACTGCGCAAGCTGAGCTACCGAGCGGCGGCGCAGCTCCTTGGGGTCCTGACGCACCGTGAGAGTGTGCAGGTCGGCCATAAAGTAGTAGCAGTCAAATTCGTCGGCGATCTCCGCCCAGTTCTTGACGGCGCCGAGGAAGTTGCCCAGATGCAGGTCGCCGGAGGGCTGTATGCCGGAGAGTAAGGTCTTCTTTGCGTTTTCGTTGTTTTCCATTTGATTAATCCTCTATATATCAAAATGAGAGCAAATACTGTGCGTTTTTCAATCTTTCTTATTGTAGCAGAATAACTTCATCTTGACAACAGTGAAAATGTAAAATATTATATGTAAGTATTATTGTTATCGACGCGTCCGGCAGGGAATTGTTTCCTGACACGCGATTTTTCGGAGGAAAGAAATATGAAGGATATGAAATGGTTTGAGGAGATGGAAGCGCGTATTCCCAAAAACGAGGTCCGCACCCGTTTTGCGCCCTCTCCCACGGGATATATGCACGTGGGCAATCTGCGCACCGCGCTCTATACCTATCTGATCGCCCGCAACGGCAAGGGCAAGTTTATTCTGCGCATTGAGGACACCGATCAGGGCAGACTTGTCGAGGGGGCTGTGGATGTTATCTACAAGACAATGGCACAGTGTCATCTTGAGCACGACGAGGGTCCCGATGTGGGAGGCCCTGTTGCGCCATACATCCAGACAGAGCGCCGTCCGCTCTACAAGGAATACGCCGAGCTTCTCATGGAGCGCGGACACGCCTACCGCTGCTTCTGCGAAAAGACAGAGTCCGAGGAGGACAGCGGCGAGTTTGACCGTGCCGACGATCCCTGCCGCGTCCTCTCCCGCGAGGAGTCCGACCGCCTTGCCGCCGAGGGCAAGCCCTATGTTATCCGCCAGCGCATCCCCCACGAGGGTACGACCACCTTCCACGATGAAATTTTCGGTGACATCACCGTTGAAAACTCAACGCTTGACGATCAGGTGCTCATAAAGCGCGACGGTCTGCCCACCTACAACTTCGCCAACGTCGTTGACGACCACCTCATGGGCATCAGCCATGTTGTGCGCGGCAGCGAATATCTGTCCTCCTCCCCGAAGTACAACCTGCTGTATCAGGGCTTCGGCTGGGATATCCCCAAGTATGTCCACTGCTCTCCCGTCATGCGTGACGCACATAACAAGATGTCCAAACGCCACGGCGACCCCTCCTATGAAGACCTTATCGCACAGGGCTTCCTCACCGATGCGGTGCTCAATTATGTGGCACTTCTCGGTTGGAGTCCCAGAGGCGAGCAGGAAATTTATTCTCTGGACGAGCTGAAAGAGATTTTTGATATTACGGGAATTTCCAAGTCTCCCGCTATTTTCGATATAGAGAAGCTCAAATACTTCAACGCCGAGTATATCCGCGCCATGTCTCCCGAGGACTTCGCCAAGGTCGCCGAGCCCTTTATCCGCAAAAGCGTGACCAATGAGAAATATGACGCCGCCGCCATCGCCGCCCTTTTGCAGCAGCGCACCGAGGTGCTGAACGATATCCCCGAAAAGGTCGATTTCTTTGATACCCTGCCCGAATACGACACGGAGCTGTTTGTACACAAAAAGTCCAAATCCGACAAGGAGAGCTCCAAGGACGTACTGCAAAAGATTATACCCGAATTTGAAGCCGTCAATGACTGGAACGATGAAAACATCATGGCAGTCATGGTCGGAATGGCGGAAAAGCTTGAGGCCAAGAACGCAAAGGTCATGTGGCCGGTGCGTATCGCCGCAGCAGGCAAAGCCGTCACCCCCGGCGGTGCTGTCGAGATATGCCGCATCCTCGGCAAGGAGGAGACACTCCGCAGACTGAATATTGCTGTCGAAAAGCTCTGATAAATGCAAAATACGCACAGGCGGGAAAAGCCAACCGCCTGTGCGTATTTCATGTTTTTCAGAGAAGACGTGAATAATCCCGTTTTGCATATAAAATGCGATGTATCTGTACGGTATTGCCGGAGACAATGTAAAACACGAGGTAATTTTTGACGTTCATGTAGCGATAGCCCTTTGCGGCAAGAGACAGATCACGCGGGTGCGGATATCGCAGCGGCATAGAGGACAGTGACGCGATCTCCGATACGATCAGGTCGTAGTATTTCAACGCGACGTCGGGCGACAGTGTGTTAAGGTATTCCACGATCTCCTGTAAATCGCGCTGTGCCGAGGGAAATATCACTATCTTATAGGCTTCCATGCACGCTCTCCCTCAGCTTCGCGGCAAAGGAAAGAAAATCCTCACCCTCTGCTCCGTCCGCGATCTCTTTTTCAGCGACAGCCAACTTCCCGTACAGGTCGATAAGTGACATACGCCGCTCGTATTCCTCAATGTTGAGCACCACCATATCTCCGCTGCCGTTGCGGGTGATATAGACCGGCTCAAGGGTTTGACGGCAGAAGTCGGAAATTTCGTTTGCATTGTTTCTCAGCTCTGAAATAGGTCTGATGTTAGGCATATTCAACACCTCCGTTACGATTAGTATAGCAAAATCCTGAGCAAATATCAACACGTTTTATGAGTTGAATTATCAAAAAGTTCGTTAACACTAAGTTTACTTGACTTTTCCCCTCGCACATTGTAAATTATATTAAGGATACACATTGACTCTCCGTGTCCCGATCTGGGATGCGGAGCTTTTATTTTCCCCGTGAAAGGAGAAAACCATGAAATATGATGTTATAATTATCGGCGCAGGTCCCGGAGGAATTTTTTCGGCGTATGAGCTTGCAAACGCCAATAAGGGGCTGAAGATCGGCGTTTTTGAGCTGGGCAGACCACTGGATAAAAGACGCTGTCCTATTGACGGCGATAAGATAAAATCCTGCGTCAAGTGCCCCGTCTGTTCCGTCATGAGCGGCTTCGGCGGCGCGGGCGCATTCTCCGACGGCAAGTACAATATCACAAACCAGTTCGGCGGCACTCTGTATGAGTATATCGGCAAGCAGAAAGCCATCGACCTTATGAAATACGTTGATGGGATAAACATGACCCACGGCGGCGCGGGCACAAAGCTATATTCAACCGCCAATACCGAGATCAAGCGGCAGTGCCTGCAAAACGGGCTGCATCTGCTGGACGCACAGGTACGCCATCTGGGCACCGATATCAACTATATCGTTTTGGGAAACCTCTACAATGAGCTGAAGGACAAGGTCGATTTTCACTTCAATTCCCCTGTGTCAGATATCGAGAAGACCGACTGCGGCTACCGCGTTATCGCAGACGGCGAAGCTTACGAGTGTACCGACTGCATTGTCTCCGTCGGCAGAAGCGGCAGCAAGTGGATCGAGGGCGTGTGCAAAAAGCTCGATATCCCCACAAAGTCCAACAGGGTTGACATCGGCGTGCGCGTCGAGCTGCCTGCGGATATCTTCTCTCACCTCACCGATGAGCTGTATGAGAGCAAGATAGTCTATCGCACGAATACTTATGAAGACCTGGTGCGTACCTTCTGCATGAACCCTCACGGAGTTGTCGTCAACGAGAACACAAACGGCATCGTCACCGTCAACGGTCACAGCTATGAAGACCCTGCTCTCCACACCGACAATACCAACTTTGCCCTTCTGGTAAGCAAGCATTTTTCCGAGCCGTTCAAGGACTCCAACGGCTACGGCGAGTCTATCGCCCGCCTTTCCAATATGCTCGGCGGCGGCGTTATGGTACAGCGCTTCGGCGACCTTGTGCGCGGCAGAAGAAGCACCGTCAAGCGTATCGAGGAAAATTTTGTCATCCCCACGCTTGCCGCGACTCCGGGCGATCTGAGCCTTGTCATCCCCAAACGCATCCTTGACGGCATTATCGAAATGGTCTACGCCCTCGACAAGATAGCCCCCGGCACCGCCAATGACGATACTCTTCTCTACGGTGTGGAAGTCAAGTTCTACAACATGGAGGTCGCTCTCGACGAAAACCTCCAGACGGCGGATAAGGGACTGTATGTTATCGGCGACTGCTCCGGTGTGACGCACTCTCTGTCCCATGCCTCCGCCAGCGGCGTATATGTGGCGGATCATATCCTCGAAAATCTCTAATACCCTTGATTTTTCAGTGCCGTGAGGGTATTATACTCACACGGAATTAAGTTGCAGGAGGGATGAAATGGCTAAATCCACAAAGGGACAGAACTACTTCCACGGTGCCGCCATCCTCACAGCGGGTGTTATTATAATGAAAATACTCGGAGCTATCTATAAGATACCTCTGGGAAATATTTTAGGCGATGAAGGCTACTCGATGTTCATGGGTGCTTACAGCATCTATTTCATCTTCTTCACCCTTGCCACAGCCGGTCTGCCCGTGGCTCTGAGCAGACTGATCGCCGAGTCCGACGCGCACGGCAGAGTAAAAAACGAGGAAAAGACCTTCCGCGTTGCAAGGTGGACGTTCTTTATAATCGGCATGATCTTTGCGCTGATCATGTTCCTTTTCCCCAACTGGCTGGCGAGCGAGTATCTGGAAAACCCCGACGCGGCGCTGAGCGTCAAGGCCATGGCGCCGGCGATACTGCTCGTGTGCATAGTCTCGGCATACCGCGGCTACTGTCAGGGCAACGGGAATATGATCCCCACGACGGTGGATGAGGTGCTGGAGGTCCTGTTCAAGGTCATATCCGGTCTTATCCTGTCTTACCTTATTATAAAATCTACCGGCAGTCTGCCTCTCGGCTCTGCGGGCGCGATCTTAGGTGTTTCCATCGGCTCGGTCGTGTCGCTGGGATATATGATCGTTTACAAGCGGCGCAATTACAATGTGCTTTCCGGTCCCTATACCGGCGCACACGCCGCGGATGATACGCCGGATGATGACGAAACGGTAGACAGCACGAAAAAGATCGTGCACGATATCCTCACCATCGGTATCCCCATCGCTTTCGGTGCGTGCATCATGGCACTTCTCAACAGTGTGGACTCCAAGTTGTGCATGAACAGACTGCAAAGCGCGGCGGGCTTTACGTACAAGGAAGCCAAGGTGCTCTACGGTGTGTACGGCAAGGGGCAGACCCTTTTCAATCTCCCCGCCGCGTTCATCACGCCGCTCACTATCTCCATCGTTCCCGCCATCTCGGGTGCGCTGGCGAGAAAAGACGGGAACTCCGCCGCCAAGGTCAGTGAGGACTCTCTGCGTATTTCCGCCGTTGTGTCCTTGCCGATGAGCGTGGGACTCGCGGTGCTTTCCGCTCCGATTTTTACCGTACTTTTCCCCAACAGCCACGATGCGGGTCCCGGGCTTCTGAGCATTATGGGCATCGCGTCCTTCTTTGTCTGCCTTGTGCTTATGGAAAACGCCATTTTGCAAGCGTCCGGAAGAGAAAAGCTCACGATGGTGACGATGATAACGGGCGGTGTTGTGAAGATCGTGGTCAACTGGTTTCTGGTCGCCAACCGCTCGATAAATATCTACGGTGCTCCCGTGGGAACACTGGTGAGCTATTTTGTCATGGCGACGATGAACTACATATTCATGTGCACGACTCTTGACCATAGACCGCGCCTGTTTCGTGCCTTTGCCGGACCTCTTGCCGCAAGCCTCATTATGGGTGCCTGTGCGTGGGCGGTCTACGGTATCGCCGCACGGTTAATCGGCACTGGCGGCAGAATAGGCGGTCTTGTGTGCATGGTGCTTGCGATAGGGATAGCCGCTGTTGTGTATCTGATCGCCGCGATAGTTCTCAGAACGATAACAAATGAGGACATGAAGCTGATACCCGGCGGAGAAAAGATCGGAAAACTTCTGCATATGAAATAAAAAACAGCATTTTGCTCTTGATATTGCAGTTGATTTGTGATAGATTAGATAGCGCACTGCCACTGCGCAGATTTATTGATCAAAAATGTGAGTAAATCAGCCGTTTTACGGTTAAACTCATACCATTGCGGCTGTCAGCCGTATCAAACAGGAGGATTATTATGAACAAGACCGAACTTATTGCTGCTGTTGCAGAGAAAACCGCTTTTTCCAAGAAGGACAGCGAAAAGCTCGTCAGTGCAGTTTTTGAGACCATTACCGAGACTCTCGCTGCAGGCGAGAAGGTTCAGCTCGTCGGCTTCGGCACCTTCGAGGTCAAGGAGCGTGCAGCTCACACCGGACGCAACCCCAGAACCAAGGAGCCTATGGAGATCCCCGCAAGCCGCGTCGCTTCCTTCAAGGTCGGCAAAGCTCTCAAGGACGCTGTCGCAGAATAATTGATCAGCAACAAAAAAGCCGCAGTTTTGCGGCTTTTTTTCATAAAGGAGAATATCTGATATGAGACTTGACAAATACTTAAAGGTGTCCCGACTGATAAAGCGCCGCACCGTTGCCAACGATGCCTGTGACGGAGAGAGAGTATCCGTCAACGGCAGACAGGTCAAGGCGAGCTATCAGGTCAAGGTAGGCGACATCATCGAAATAGCTTTCGGACAGCATACGTTGAAGGTCGAGGTATTGCAGGTCAGCGAAACCGTCAGTAAGACGGACGCCCCTGCAATGTATAAGGAAATCGTCTGATCACAACAGAATATCCGCCTGCTTGCCGGTGGCTGCGTTCACTCTTATGGTGACGTCGCCGCCGGTTTCGTTTTTGCACAGAAATTCAAAACAGGCTGTATCCTTTCCTCCCGCGCTGTCTATGATGACTTTTCTTGTCTCCTGCACCTCCAGCACATCGGGAACGGCGCCCGCGGCCTCGACCTCCGTTACGTTCCAGACCACGTCGCATTTCTCATTCGAGTAATGCTCGGCGTTAAAAGCGTAGACCGAGCAGTTATCCAGTGCAACGGTGACGGTCATATAATTGTCGGGACACAGAGCGTCATCCTGAGTGGAGATAAAGGTATATCGGGCGGATGTGTCTGTCGCTTCCGTATCTGTCAGCAGCATATTTTTATAGCCCATGTTCTCCACGAAGCTCTCGGCCGCTTTTTTCGCATCATCCTCGGCGATGCCGCCCTGCTCTATCAGCCGTGCGCTGCTCATGCTGACTATCCCTTCCGGAGCAACACATATCTGTATATCTCCGGCGGAATAGACCTTTCTGCCGCTTCCGTCCTCAAAGGAGTAGTTCAGCGTGAGCTGTGCGGGGCTTAAACCCGCGCACTTTGCGGCGGCGGCGAGCATCTGCGCGTCGGAAACATGGATGCCGGTGCCGGTGGGCTGAGATTTGAAGCTGTATTTTCCGTCATAGGTCAGCGCCTCCCGTCTGGGAAAGTCAGACTCGGCCTGTAAGATCCCCTCGCTGATCTTGCCGTTTTGTTCCGTGCCGACGTTCATGAGACGGATCTCGCTGCTGTCCATGTCGAGAGCACCGTTATGAAACTCCTGCCGGAGCTGAGAAAGAGACTCGTTGAGCTTTGATGAAAGCACGGAAAGCTTTCGCATATTTTCCCGCTCCGACTCACTGAAACCGTCCTCGGCAACGCTTCGGCAAAGCGTGGCGGCATAATCGCCGGTCTGATTGAGATAAGCGGATATCTCTTCAAGCTCATGGGTGGCAAAGGGCAGGGTAGACATAGCCGCCTCCGCTGCCAGAGCGTCGGCGTAGACCTGAGAGCAGAGGGAGGCACACATATCGCGGTCGGTGGCGTAGGGGGTCTTGGCAAGAGTCCTGCTCATGCTGCCGACGGCGGCAACGGTCTCCTCAAATGCCTGCGCCGCGCTGAAATCCGACGCCAGCCGGTATTTTTTCAGATTTTGAGAGCAGACAGCGGCAAACAGTCCTAAAATAATGATCGCGGCGGAGATATAGGTTGCCGCAAGGATCACGGTTTTCTTCTTCGTAAGCTTCATAAAAAAACACCTCTTTTGGAATATTATGACTCCGAAAGAGGTGTTTTATACATTATTATCCGTTACAGCAGAAATCTTCGGATCGCTTCGGCGCAGCCGTCGCTGTCGTTGTCCGCAACAATGACGTCGGCTAAAGCTTTTACATTGTCTTTTGCGTTGCCCATAGCTACCGCAAGGCCGGCGCATGAGAGTATTTCAAGATCATTGTCTGCGTCTCCGACGGCAATGGAGCGTTCGATCGGAACAGCGAGGTAATTACAGAGGTATTCGAGCCCTTTTCCTTTGGACGTACCGGCGGGTGTGAATTCCAGAGAGCAGGCTTCGGCGTAGACAGGCTCGATATCGAGATCGGAGAGCATAGCGCACATTCTGTCGCGCTGACCGGCTTCACGGCAGTATAGGTTTATTTTATTTGAAGCAAACGGCGCTGACATATAGAAGTCGATGATATTTTCCGGCATTGTGCATATCCGCTCAAACATTGTCTGATAAACTCCCATGTTGTAATCGGACATATTGGCTACGTGGCTTCTCTGGGCAACAGACAGCTCTGAATGGATATGGAGCATGAGATCTTCGCCGCTCTCGCGTACACGCCGGACAAGCTCCGCAGATACTTCAAGAGGCATGGGATGGCTGAAAATATTCTTTCCTGTTTTCAGATCGCGTATGAATGTGCCGCTGTCTCCGATAATGTATCTGAGACCGGGGATATTCGGGATATATTCATTAAGCTCGGGCATACATCTTCCCGTGCTCAGGCAGACGACTTTGCCGTTCGCTTCGGCAAGAGAGATCATATCAAGCGTATCCTTTGAGATCTGCTTTTCTGAATTGAGCAGAGTACCGTCCATATCAAATGCAATTAAATCATAGTCGCTCAATTTTCCGGATCCTCCGAGTTAAAATTGTATATTATACCGGCAGGCAATAAAGCATCAATTATGAATACCCTTATAGATCGAGTCCTGCAAATGGGCGTTGTTTATCTCAAAATCGGGCACGGCGTAGTAACCGTTGCCGCCGTTTTCGGAGATATAGGCTTCGTCAAGGGGAATTTTGTCTGAAAACCGGTCAAAGTGACGCACTCTGTTCGCGTTGGCGGCGAGCTTGAGGATCATGCCTTCGGGAATATCGGTCTCGATCTTGGAATATACGGTCGCGGCGAAATTGATTTTTTCCGAGAGGGATTTTTTTGCGAGCTTATCCATCAGTTGTTCCGCTACGTAACGTGCGCGGCCTGTCCTGCCGGAATCGTAGTCGCCGTAGGCGGGGCGGATGCGCATATAGCCCGCGACCTGCACGCCGCAGAAATCGAAACGTCCGGGACCTGCCCAGTTTATGAGGTAATCCTCGTAGTTGAGTCCCATCAGCTCCGCCACGCTGCGCATTTTCGCCTCAAAATCGACGATCTCCTCCTCGGCGATATCGACCTCGATCCCGCCGAGACTGTCGACGATCTCGATGATGTCGGGATAGCGGAAGAGTGCGTAATAATCGA
This sequence comes from Eubacteriales bacterium, assembly GCA_030531595.1. Classification (GTDB taxonomy): domain Bacteria; phylum Bacillota; class Clostridia; order Oscillospirales; family Oscillospiraceae; genus Limivicinus. Next base: position 15,725 of record JAUNND010000051.1, read on the forward strand.
CGGGAATTTCAAAGTTATTCTCAAAGACCTCTATGAAGGTTTCAAGTCCGTTTTCGTGGTAGACATTTGTGAGCTTATCGCGGCGATAGTCGTTCACCTTGACCTTGGTATCGCGCATGAAGGAGGTAAGGATAAGCTCTCTCGTGTCGCAGTTTATTGACACGAGCATAATGCCGTCCGCGTTTCCGTTGCTGTCAAAATAATCAAGATCGTCATTATCTATGCCTAAAAGCAATATGTTTGTAACACCCTTCAGTCTCATTCCGCCGCTGAAGGTATCCTTGAGCACAGAGCCGAAGGACGCCTCACCGCCGGACGCCGCGCTGAGTCTTGCGACCGAAATGACGAAAAGGAGAACAACAAGCGCCGCGACCGCGCCGAGTGCGCGGAGAACATTTTTGCGTGTGAGCTTGGTTTGTCTGATTTTAGCGAATATTTCGTTAAAAGTTTTCAAAGCCGTACACCTCAAAGTATAAAATTGATTATATTATATACGGACGCGGCAAAATGTCAAATGAAACAGGAAATCTCGATCATGGCCAGATGTAAAAAAATCACCTCTCCGAATTTTCGGAGAGGTGAAAATACTATATGCGAATATTACTCGTAGAGCTCCTTGAGCTTCATCAGATGCTCGTAGCGCTCCTTGGCGTTGTCCTCGGAGGCCTTGAAGAGTCTGTCTGCTCTCTCGGGGAACTCGCGGGTCAGACGGCTGTAACGTGCCTCGTTCATGAGGAACTCCTGGTAGCCGCCCGCAGGCTCCTTGCTGTCGAGAGTGAAGGGCTTCTCCGCGTCGGGGTTGTAACGGAACAGATTCCAGTAGCCGCACTTGACAGCCTTGTCCATTTCGGCTTGGCAGTTGGTCATGCCGCCCTTGATGGAGTGCATCTCACAGGGAGCGTAGGCAATAATGAGGGAGGGTCCCTTGTGGGCTTCCGCCTCGGCGATTGCCTTGAGGGTCTGGACCTTGTTTGCGCCCATGGCGATCTGTGCGACATAGACGTAACCGTAGGTCATGGCGATCTCGGCGAGAGACTTGGACTTGATCTCCTTACCGGCAGCCGCGAACTGTGCGACCTGACCGATGTTGGAAGCCTTGGAAGCCTGTCCGCCGGTGTTGGAGTAGACCTCGGTGTTGAATACGAACACGTTGACGTCCTCGCCGGAAGCAAGAACATGGTCAACACCGCCGAAGCCGATGTCGAATGCCCAGCCGTCGCCGCCGAAGATCCAAGCGGACTTCTTGTTGAGGTAATCCTTCTTTGCAAGAACCTTTGAGCAGGCGTCACAGCCGCAGGAATTGGCTTCGAGCAGGGAGACAAGACGCTTGGAAGGCTCCTGGTTGGCGTTGCCGTCGTCATAGGTGGCGAGGTAATCGGCAGCGGCCTTCTTGATCTCTTCATCCTTTGCGTTCTCTGCGATGTACTCAACGGAAACCTTCAGATCATCGCGGATCTTCTTCTGACCGAGGTACATACCGAGACCGTGCTCTGCGTTATCTTCAAACAGGGAGTTTGCCCAGGAGGGGCCTTTGCCTTCCTTGTTGACGGTGTAGGGAGAGGTGGAAGCGGGGCCGCCCCAGATGGAAGAACAGCCGGTCGCGTTGGAGATCATCATATGATCGCCGAAGAGCTGAGTTACGAGACGGGCATAGCTGGTCTCGGCGCAGCCTGCGCAGGAGCCGGAGAACTCGAGGTAGGGCTGTGCAAACTGGCTGAACTTGACGTTGTCCGCAACGAACATCTCGGGCTTGTCGGAGACCTTTGCGACCATGTAGTCGAAGACTTCCTGCTCGGCAAGCTGGCTCTCCATGGGAACCATTTCGATCGCCTTGACAGCACACTGGCCTACGCACACGCCGCAGCCCATGCAGTCGAGAGGAGATACTGCCATTGCAAACTTGTACTCGCCCTTGCCCTTGCCGGCCTTGATCTCAGCGAGCTTGGTGCCTGCGGGAGCGGCTGCTGCCTCGGCCTCGGTGAGAGCGAAGGGACGGATGGTGGCGTGGGGACAGACGAAGGCGCACTGGTTGCACTGTACGCACTTCTCGTTGTCCCACTTGGGAACGGAAACGGCAATGCCGCGCTTCTCGTAAGCGGCAGCGCCCAGCTCGAAGGTGCCGTCCGCGTGGGGCAGGAAGGTGGATACGGGCAGAGAATCGCCGTCCATCTTGTCCACGGGATCGAGAATGGCCTTGACCATCTTGACGGTCTTTTCACGGCCGGTCTTGCAGTCGCAGATTTCTTCGTCCTTTGCGTCAGCCCAGTATGCGGGAACCTCGACCTTGGTGAAGGCGGTAGCGCCGGCGTCGATAGCGTTGTAGTTCATATCGACAACATCCTGACCCTTCTTGAGGTAGGATTTGAGGGCTGCTTCCTTCATGTGGCCGATGGCTTCTTCCTGAGGCATGACCTTTGCCAGAGTGAAGAATGCGCTCTGGAGGATGGTGTTGGTGCGCTTGCCCATGCCGATCTTCTTGGCAAGGTCGATAGCGTTGATCATGTAAAGCTGAATGTTGTTGTTTGCAATGTAACGCTTGGAGGCTGCATCGAGGTGGTGCTCCAGCTCCTCAAAGCTCCACTGGCAGTTGATGAGGAACGTACCGCCGGGACGGACATCACGGACGATGGGGAAGCCCTTGGTGATGTAGGAAGGAACATGGCAGGCAACAAAGTCAGCCTTATTAATATAGTAGGGGGACTTGATGGGCTTATCGCCGAAGCGCAGATGGCTTACGGTGACGCCGCCGGTCTTCTTGGAGTCATACTGGAAGTATGCCTGAACGAACTTCTCGGTGTAGTCGCCGATGATCTTGATGGAGTTCTTGTTTGCACCGACAGTACCGTCGCCGCCG
>JAUNND010000052.1 GCA_030531595.1 Eubacteriales bacterium
CATTCGCTCAGTCCCACCAGAAGCTGCCTCGTGTCGGGAGCAGTTTCGACGGCGCTTCGCATGGAGAGATCGGAGAAGTTTTTGCGCAGCGAAACACGTACAGCCGTGCCCTGACCCTCCCGGCTTTCCAACAGCAGTGTGCCGCCGTGCTTTCCGGCAATGCCGCGCACCACCGTCAGTCCGAATCCCGAACCGCTGTACATCTCGTTGATGCCAAAGGCTGCATGATGCCGCTCGAATACGGTGCCGAGGCTGTCGGCGGGAATACCGACGCCGTTGTCGGTGACGGCGAGTATCACATTTTCTCCGTATTCGATCAGACGGAGCTTTATCCTGTCAGCCTTGCCGTGGAGAAATGCATTGGATATAAGATTTGAAAGGAGCGCGGTAAAAAGCTCTGTATCCACGGCACATACAAGCGCCGCGGGACATTCCGCCTCTATTTCGATATTCAGCATCGACTGTCCCTGACAGGCAAATTCCCGACAGAATTTTGACAGCTCTGTTAATCTCGGGGAAAAACCGAGGGTATTTGAGAGAATGCTTCGGGCGAGGGAGAGATTTGAGATCTGCCGTGCCGTGACATAGATGCTCTTTGTGAGCAGGGCCAGAGCTTCTCTGAGTACAGGGTCGCTCTCCGCACTGTCAGCACAGCGGCAGCGTTCAGCCGAGGACATCAGAAGATTAAGCGATGAGCACAGAGAGCTTATAAAGGCGTCGTTTATGATCTCGACGTCTTTTGCCTCTTCTCTGAGAACGAACATTGTGCATGACTCTCTTTTCGAAACACGCAGTATGAAATTTTTTCCGGCAAGGGTCGCAGATGCAGTATAGTCGGAAGCCTGAGCTGACGCTATATCATCTCCGAGCACCTTTTTGACCGTGCTGCCGACGCAGCTCTCGCCCAGAATAGCCCGCGCCGCACTGTTGGCAAACTCTATTTTGCTGCCTCTGGCTGTTATGACCGCTTCACTGATAAGCGAAAGAATTTGAGAGTTGATCTCGCTCATGTTGATCCTCCATACAAGGGATGCATACATCCGCACATATTTATGATATGGCAAAGCCGATGTTTAATACCCTCAATCATGCAAGCTTTTTTCCGAGAATATATCTGATTTTAACTCAAACTGACAAAATATACAATATCCAAACGGATAATTGGCATAAAAAGCCGAAAATTTCGGCATTTTTTTGGGCAGAATATACAGTATGCATATTGCATTTTGCCCGGTTTATATGGTAAAATCTTAATGTTAACAAAGGCGCAGTGCGCCTCGTGATATTATTAACAAATCTTATTTGGAGGATTTTTAAATGATTAAAGTTGGTATCAATGGTTTCGGCCGCATCGGTTCTCTGGCTTTCAGAGCTGCTATCCAGTCTGACGACGTTGAGGTCGTTGCGATCAATGCTCCCGGCCATCCCGCTTCCCATGTCGCATACTGCGTAAAGTATGACTCCGTTCACGGCCGCTTCAACGGCGAAGTCGTCGGCAACGATGAAGACAGCACCGTCACCGTCAACGGCAAGGTCGTCAAGGTTCTCTCCGACAAGACCTACCGCGACGCTACCCTCATTCCCTGGGGCGAGCTGGGCGTAGAGTACGTTCTCGAGTGCACCGGCGTTTACCTCACCAAGGAGAAGGCACAGGCTCACATCGATGCAGGCGCAAAGGTCGTTGTTATGTCCGGCCCCGCAAAGGATGACACCCCCATGTTCGTCTGCGGCGTCAACCTCGACAAGTACACTGCCGATATGCAGTTCGTTTCCAACGCTTCCTGCACCACCAACTGCCTGGCTCCCATGGCAAAGGTCATCAACGACAACTTCGGCATCATCGAAGGCCTCATGACCACCGTTCACGCTTCCACCGCTACTCAGGCTATCGTTGACGGCTTCCCCAAGAAGAAGGATCTGCGCGGCGCACGTTCCATCTACAACAACATCATCCCCTCCTCCACCGGCGCTGCAAAGGCAGTCGGCAAGGTCATCCCCGAGCTCAACGGCAAGCTCACCGGTATGTCCATGCGTATCCCCGCTCCCGACGTGTCCGTTGTTGACCTGACCGTTCGCCTTGAGAAGTCCGCAACCTACGAAGAGATCTGCGCTGCAATGAAGGCCGCTTCCGAAGGCTGCATGAAGGGTGTTCTGGAGTATGTTGATGACGAGGTCGTTTCCTCCGACTTCCGTTCCGATGCTCACACCTCCATCTTCGACGCACAGGCCGGTATCGCTCTCAACGGCAACTTCGTAAAGCTCGTTGCATGGTATGACAATGAGTGGGGCTTCTCCAACAAGATGCTCGACCTCACCCGCCATATGCACAAGGTTCGCCACGGCTGCTGCTGCGGCAAGTAATTCGATATCCCTTAAAAAACTCACACCCTCCCGAAAAATCGGGAGGGTGTTTTAATTAATGTTCTCAAAAAATCTGTAACAAATCTCTTGCTCCTGCGTATTTAATCGTGTAAGATGGAAATACATCAAAAGAGTGATATTAGGAGGACAACCCCTATGAAAACCAAAGAAGAATTAAACACCCTGAAAGAGGAAGTCGAAACCGTGAACAGGAAGCTCCGGGAGCTGACGGAAGAGGAACTGGAATAGGTCACCGGCGGGCAGGTCGTAGTGGCGAAGGGCGCAGCAGTGCTGGTGGGAGCGTTGACGCGGGTCGCAGTGGCTCTGGGCGAAACGGTGATGACACAGCAATTCAATGCATAATGCAAAATGCAGAATGCATAATTCGTAGGGCGGGGGCTTGCTCCCGCCGTGACATTGGACATTCCGCTTACGTTCCGGCGGGAGCAGAGCCCCCGCCCTACGAAAAAACGTTAACTTACCGCCATTGGGGACGGCTCTCCTTGACTCATCCCCCTTTGATTGATGAAAGAATTGAGTCGAAAAGAACCGTCCCCAATGACTCCGTATCAGAAAAATCTGTATTCCGCCCAGTGGCAGAACTTTTCGCCGGGGCGAAGAACGGTGGAGGGGAAGTTTGCGTGATTGGGAGAGTCGGGGAAGGCTTCCGGCTCGATGGCAACGCCGCCCTCGTGCCCGCTGTAAACCTGTGCGGCGGGGAAGTCGGTGTGCATTTCGAGCGTATAATCCGCCGTTTTGAAGGTCAGAGCATAGGCGTCATTCAAAACAAAAGCGTCGTCATAGCTCATGTCGATCGGGCGCATTTCGGAAAAATCAAATTTTCCTTCACATGGCAGGAGCTTTCCGGTCGGGATCAGTCCTTCGTCCACCTCAAGATGGGCGGAGGCGTTTATTTTTATCTCGGGTGTGCCCTCATAAACGAAATAGGGGTGGAAGGTGGGGGCGAATACCGTGGGCGCGTCCGTCTCGCCCTCAAAGACAACACGCAGAGCAGAGCCGACGAGAGAATACGTGACCGTCATTTTCAGATTGCCGGGGAAGCCGTTGTCCCCGTCGGGAGAAAGGATGCTCAGTTTTATTTCCTTACCGTCGGCATTTTCGACCGTCCACACGCGCTTATCATAGGAAGCGGGACCGCCATGGAGCTGATTTTTTCCCTCATTGGCGACAAGCTTATATTCCTTCCCGTCTAGCGTAAACGCGGCGTTTCCGATGCGGTTGCCGTAGCGCCCGACGGCGGCGGAGAAAAAGCACGTGCCGTCCATGTATTCCTGCTCGGTCACATAGCCGAGCATCGTTTCTTTTCCCTTGAATTTCAGCGAGCAGACCGTCGCGCCCAATTCCAGCACGGAAAGTTTCAGAAATTCATTTTCTAAATTCAGTGTCTTCATTATATACCTCTTTATGACAAAACCGCGCATTTTATGCGCGGTTTTGTCTGTTATGTTGATAAATTACTTATAGGGGTTCTCGGTGGGGTAAGGTACGCACTTGGGCTGGTTGTAAGCGATGTCGGTCACGCCCAGATACTTGAATACCTCGAACAGAGCCTTGCCGTAGTGACCGAAGGCGACCGCGCCGTGGTGGGGGTATCTCTTCTCGATCAGTACGTAGCGGTAGAAGCGCTCCATTTCGGGAATGGCGAACACACCGATGGAACCGAAGCTCTCGCAGTCAACGTCCAGAACGTCACCCTCGGCAACGTAGGCCTTGAGTCCGGTATCTGCAGTGGACTGGAGACGGAAGAAGGTGATCTCGCCGGCCTTGATGTTGCCTTCCATGGTGCCGCGGGTGATGTCGGGCTCGGGCAGGTCGGGCTCGAGAGAACGCTTCATGATGAGCTGGTAGCCCATGTGAGGATCCTTCAGCAGGCACTTGCTGGTGTTGCCGCAGTGGAAGCCCATGAAGGTCTCGCCGATACGGCAGTCAAATTTGCCGGCGATGGACTTGTCATAGATGAACTTGGGAACGGTGTTGTTGATGTCGAGCAGAGTCGTGGGAGTGCCGGAGACGCACAGACCGATGTACTCACTCAGAGCGCCGTAGATATCGACCTCGCAGCTCACGGGGATGCCCATAGCTGCCAGACGGCTGTTGACATAGCAGGGGACGAACTTGAACTCGGTCTGGAACGCGGGCCAGCACTTGTTGGCGAACGCGACAAACTGTCTGGTGCCCTTGTGCTCCTCAGCCCAGTCAAGCAGGGTCAGCTCATACTGTGCAAGTCGGGGCAGAACACCTGCGTAGGGGTTCTTTGCGCCAAGCTCCGCTGCCATCTCCTCGACCTTTGCGGGGATACGTGCATCGTCCTTATGGGCGTTATAGGCGACCAGAAGGTCAAGCTCGCTGTTTTCCTCAACGGCTACACCGAGGTCGTACAGAGCCTTGATGGGAGCGTTGCAGGCGAGGAAGTCGTCGGGACGGGGACCGAAGGTGATGACTTTCAGACCCTTGAGACCGAGAACGGCTTTTGCGATGGGATAGAACTCCTTGATCTTCTCTGCCACTTCCTCGGCGGTGCCCACGGGGTACTCGGGGATGTAGGCGGTCTTGCCGCGCAGACCGAGGTTGTAGGAGCAGTTGAGCATACCGCAGAAAGCGTCGCCTCTGCCGTTGTGCAGGTCGCCGTCACCCTCGGCAGCGGCAACATACATGATGGGACCGTCGAACCAGTCGGCGATCAGAGTCTCGGGAGTTTCGGGACCGAAGTTGCCCAGATATACGACCAGTGCGTTGACGCCGTTTGCAACAACATCGTCAACTGCCTTCTTTGCGTCGCACTCAGTCTCTACAACAACGGGGCACTGATACAGACCCTCGCCGCAGACAGCCTTGATGGCGTCGCAGCGGCGCTTGGACAGAGACATGGGGAAGCAGTTTCTGGAAACGGCGATAATACCGAGCTTAACTTCGGGAACATTGCAGATCATAATAATCTCCTCCTAAAAATAATTTTATAATGTCACTAAACAACTCAAAACACCTTGAAAAATCACGTGTTTTCAGACACCACGATACGTTTTCGCATATTTCATGCGGAACGGTCAAGACCGTTCCCTACCGTGATTAATTATGCTATATCAATATTGACGCCTTTGAGACCAATGTGAGCGCCGCTCTTTGCCTCGTCCGCTTCCTCGTGGGCGAGCAGCCACTTGTTGCGGGCGGTCATCCACTTATCCTCTTCACAGGCAGGGACATAGGCGGGCTTTTCGGTGTTCGTGCCGCGGGGCAGAACAACGACGACCTTGAAGCCGCCTTCCACGCGGCAGGGAGCGTAGTGCAGAGAGGTGGCGAAAACCTCAACGGGAACACCGGCGGGAGCCTTGAAAGCCTTGACGGTGGCGGTGTTGAGAACGCCGTCAACTATATCGCCCTGTTTGGCAAGCAGCAGAACAAAGTCGGTCAGACCGAGGTTTATCTCGCTGTCGCGGTGATACTCAAGGCAGTTGAGCTTTGTGTTATAGCCCCAGCACATACCGATCTCGATCGGCATACCGCCGTAGCCCTTGTCACGGAAGTCGGCAAAAACCTTGCACGCTTCCAGAGAGTCGATACCGGGCTCATAGCTGACGCCTGCGGCGGGCATAGGAATTTTATCCATAGCCGCTAAAAGCTCGGCGCAGTCATAGCCCTCCAAAACCTTTCCGTATTCGCGGAAGGCTTCGTCATAAACAGATAAAATCTCCATATTTTTCTTCTTTCTTATTTAAGTTTGGGAAAAACAGACTTCAAAGCGGGGTAGATCAGAGCAAATTTCCGGTACTGCTTTTCGTACTTTTCGGCGAGCTCCGCGTCGGGATATGTGACGGAGGATACCTCGATAAGCGCATCCGAAGCTTCCTGCACGGTGCTGAATTTCCCGCAGCCGACCATCGCCAGCATCGCCGCGCCGTAGCCCGGTCCCTGTTCGGTCTTGACTGTTTCAAGGGGAATATTCAGTACGTTTGCAAAGATCTTGCGCCACAGGGGGGATTTGCTGCCTCCGCCGCAGATCTTGCTCTTGGGAATGTCAAGTCCCAGCTTCTTTGCGACCTCAAAGGAATCACGGATGGCAAAGGCAACGCCCTCTAAAACCGCCTGCACCATGTCGCTCCTTGTCGTGTCCATGCTCATGCCGACAAAAGCGGCACGGGCATCTGTATCGTTGATGGGGCTTCTCTCGCCCATGAGGTAGGGCAGGAAAAACACGCGGTTTTCGCCCAGCTTGTCATCGGTGATGTCCTTCTGCTCGAAGGCGTAATCCTCATTTTTGAGGATGTCATCGCACAGCCACTTGTTGCAGCTTGCCGCCGAAAGAACAACGCCCATCAGATGATAGCCGCCGTCGGCGTGGGCAAAGGAGTGGAGCGCGTTGTTGGGGTCAACACCGAAGCTCCTGCTGGACATGAATACCGTGCCGGAGGTGCCAAGGGAGATGTTGCAGCCGCCTTCACCGACAACGCCGGTACCGACAGCAGCGGCGGCATTGTCGCCCGCACCGGCAACAACAACGACGCTTTCGGAAAGTCCGAGGGCTTTCGCGGCACAGGAGGTAAGATGACCGACGACCTCAAAGCTTTCAAAGAGCTTCGGAAGCTGGCACTCGGAAACTCCGCATATCTCCATCATTTCCTTCGACCAGCACTTGTGCTCAACGTCTAAAAGCAGTATGCCGGAGGCGTCGGAGTAGTCACAGCAGTGAACCCCGGTGAGCTTATAGTTGATATAGTCCTTGGGGAGCATGATCTTGGCGATCTTTGCAAAATTCTCCGGCTCGTTCTTCTTCATCCAGAGGATCTTCGGGGCGGTGAAGCCCGCGAAAGCGATGTTTGCGGTGTACTCGGAAAGCTTGTCCTTGCCGATGACATTATTGAGATAATCGACCTCGGCAAAGGTGCGTCCGTCGTTCCAGAGGATAGCGGGGCGGATGACGTTATCGTCCTTATCAAGAGCAACAAGTCCGTGCATCTGACCGCCCGCGCCGATACCGGCAACGTCCGATGCGTCAAAGCCCTTGAGAAGCTCGGGGATACCCTCAAGGCAGGCGCTCCACCAGTCCTCACAGTTCTGTTCGGACCAGCCGGGCTGCGGGAAGTACAGCTCGTAATCTTTTGTGACAGTATTGAGTATAGCACCCTTTTCGTCCACAAGCAACAGCTTTGTGGAGGAGGTGCCGAGGTCTATACCGATAAACAGCATAGTTTTCTCCTTTACAATTACCGGCACGATTTCTCGTGCCGGTATTCAAGATTTTTATTCTACTTATTACTTGTTTTCCTTCTTGGTGACAACGTCGAAGATGACGGCTGCCAGCAGAACCAGACCCTTGACGACCTTCTGGTAGTTCTGGTCAACGCCGATGATGGACATACCGATGTTGATAACGCCCATCAGCAGAGCGCCGACGATAACGCCGGGGACAGTGCCGACGCCGCCGTATGCGGAAGCGCCGCCTATGAAGCAGGAGCCGATAGCGTCCATTTCATAGTTCTGACCGTAGGTGGGCTGTGCAGAGGTCAGACGGGCGATGGTCAGCAGACCTGCAACGGCTGACAGGAAGCCCATGTTGGTGTATGCGAAGAAGTAGACAAATTTGGTGTTGATACCGGAGAGCTTGGTCGCGGTCTCGTTGCCGCCGACGGCGTACAGATGACGGCCGATGGTGGTCTTGGAGGTGATGTAGGAATACACCAGAACGACAAGTGCGACCCAGATCAGTGCGGTAGGAATGCCCTTATACTGTGCGAGCTTGAAGGTGAAGAACAGAATGACGGCGGAGATAACAACGGCCTTAATAAGTGCACCGGCCAGAGAGTCTACCGCATAGCCTTTCTTGCTTCTGGAAATTCTGCTGCGGAAGGTGACAAACAGATAAATAAGCGTTGCCAGTACACCGACCGCGACACACAGCTTGTTGATGCCCTCACCGTGGAAAAGATCGGGAACGTAGCAGTTTGCGCCGCCGCCGAAGATCTTTACGAAAAGCTCATTCTTGACGGAGACTGTCTTACCGCCGAGGACGACGTTGGAAAGTCCGCGGAAGACCAGCATTCCGGAAAGGGTGGTGATAAAGGGAGGTACGTGGACATAGGCGATCCAGAAGGCCTGCCATGCGCCGACGGCGATACCGATGAGGAGCATGAGGATCACGGCGACCCACATATTCATTCCGTCACGCATCCATATAGCGCCGACCGCACCTACGAAACAGACAACGGAGCCGACCGAAAGGTCGATGTTACCGCCGGTCAGTATGCACAGCAGCATACCGGTAGCCAGAACGAACACGTAAGCGTTCTGTGCGATGATATTTGTTATGTTCTGAGGGAGAAGGATCTTGCCGCCGGACTTAAATGTGAAAAACAGGACTACCAGCACGAGGATAATAACCATCGTGTACTTCTGGAGAACAGATGTTGCTTTTGATTTATTCATTTCTCTCAAACTCCTTTTTCGGCATTATCGGATTTCAGAATAGCACCCATTATCTTCTCCTGCGTAGCGTCGGCTGCGTCAAATTCGCCGACGATCTTACCCTCGTTCATGACATATATCCTGTCGGACATACCCAGAACCTCGGGAAGCTCGGAGGAGATCATGATGACAGCCTTGCCTTCCGCAACGAGCTGATTGATAATGCAGTATATCTCATATTTTGCGCCCACGTCTATGCCGCGGGTAGGTTCGTCAAGAATAAGAATATCGGGATTTGCGTACATCCACTTTGCAAGCAGAACCTTCTGCTGGTTTCCGCCGGAGAGGTTGCCTACCTTCCATTCAACGGACAGTGCCTTGGTCTTCAGCTTCTTTCTGTATTCCTCCGCCACGGCGTATTCCTTGTCCATATCGATAACGCCGTTCTTAGACACGCCATTGAGGTTTGCAAGAGTGGTATTGACCCTTATGGGATTTGACAGGATAAGACCGTTGCCCTTTCTGTCCTCGGTGACGTAGGCAAGACCTGCTTCGATGGCCTCTTTGGGTGAGGTCATTTTGACTTCTTTGCCGTTGATCTTTACGGTGCCGGTAATTCCGGAGCCGTAGGAGTGTCCGAACACGGACATAGCCAGTTCTGTACGGCCTGCGCCCTGCAGACCGGAGAAGCCGACGACCTCGCCCTTTCTAACATTGAAAGAAACGTTGTCAACGACCTTCTTTTCGGTATATGTAGGATGGTAAGCGCTCCAGTCCTTCACTTCAAGGGCGATCTCGTCTCTGATCTGCTTTTCGCGCTTCGGGAAGCGGTCGCTGAGGTCACGGCCGACCATACCCTTGATGATACGGTCTTCACTGAGATCATCTATGCCCTTTTTCAGTGTTTCAATGGTTTTACCGTCACGTACTATCGTAATTGAATCCGCTACATAAGATACTTCGTTAAGCTTATGGGAAATGATAATAGAGGTCATGCCCTCCTCCTTGAACCTGAGAAGCAGGTCAAGAAGCGCCTTGGAATCTTCTTCATTCAGAGAAGATGTGGGCTCGTCCAGAATGAGAAGCTTTGCGTGCTTTGCAAGCGCCTTGGCTATTTCGACAAGCTGCTGCTTGCCGGTACCTATATCTTTGATAAGTGTCTTTGAAGACTCGGACAGACCGACGATCTTGAGATATTTATCCGCCTCGCCGTAGGTCTCGTCCCAGTTGATGGCGAACTTTTTGCCTCTTTCGTTTCCGAGGAACATATTTTCGCCGATAGACAGCTCAGGAATCAGAGCCAGTTCCTGATGGATAATAACAATGCCCTTTTCTTCACTGTCCTTGAGTTTTCCGAATTTACAGACCTCATCATTGTAAATGATGTCTCCGGTATAAGACCCGAAAGGATATGTACCGGAAAGGACATTCATCAGCGTGGATTTGCCTGCACCGTTTTCGCCGACCAGAGCATGAATCTCACCGCGCTTTACTTCAAAGGTCACGTTATCCAGAGCCTTGACGCCGGGAAATTCCTTTGTGATGCTCTTCATCACAAGAATATTGTCAGCCAAACTGGTTCCCTCCTCTTTTTTGCTATTTGTGTACTCTCTTTACGGGGAATGGGCTTGCCCATTCCGCTTTTTCGGTAGTGTAAACCGTATATTCGGACCGGTCGGAACCGTTCCCGAGAAATGCGGACAGATATATTTACATCGTAGGGCGGGGGCTTGCTCCCGCCGAAAAACTAAAGTTCCTGCCACGCTGCGGCGGGAGCAAGCCCTCGCCCTACGGAGAGATGCCCTCTTATTCCGCATTATCTAAAGAACCGCTGAATAATTCGTCTTCGGCATCTGCTCTCGCCGAATTAATCAGCGCTTCCCTAAAAAAGAGAGGCGGGGATTACCCGCCCCTCTTGCTCGGTTTAGAGTTTCAAGCGACTGTATTAGCCGGCGATGTCCTCCATGGTGTAGTAACCGGAGTCGATCAGCAGTTCGATATAGTTGTCAACAGTGCCGACAACGGGCTCGCACAGGAAGCTGGGAACGACGAGAACGCCGTTGTCATAGGTCTCGGTGTCGTTGATGGGGGGTTCTGCACCCTTCATCAGAGCGTCGACCATCTCAACAACCTTGGATGCGAGGGTACGGGTGTCTTTGAAGACGGACATAGCCTGCTTGCCGGCAACGATGTTGGGCATATTGGGCTTGTCGCAGTCCTGACCGGTGATGACGGGCCACTCGCCGGTGTAGGAGGACTCGAGAGCGTTAGCAACACCAAGAGCGGTGGAGTCGTTGGAAGCAAGAACTGCATCGAGCTGAGTGCCGTCAGCATAGAAGGAAGCGAGGATGTTCTCGAAACGGGACTGAGCAGCGTCGGTTGCCCAGTTTGCGGTAGCGACAACTGCCTTATCGTAGGAGCCGTCATCCTTCAGAGTTGCAACCTGACCGGAGGGGCATACCAGAGTGCCGGCATCGACGTACTTCTGCAGAACGCTCATAGCGCCGTCAAAGAAGAAGTTGATGTTGTTGTCGCCGGGGTCACCGGTGATGTACTCGATGTTGAAGGTCTTGTCGCCTGCGTTGGCAAGGTCAAGAGCGGACTCGATGTACTCGCCCTGCTTTACACCAACGAGCCAGTTGTCGAAAGTTGCATAGTAGGAAACTGCATCGGAATCCATGATCAGACGGTCATATGCGATGACGGGGATACCGGCTTCCTTTGCCTGTGCAAGAACGGTGCCGAGTGCGGAACCGTCGATGGAGGCGATAACGAGAGCCTTGCAACCGTTTGCGATCATGTTCTCAAGCTGAGAGACCTGAGTGGGGATGTCGTTTGCGGCATACTGAAGGTCGACCTCATAGCCGGCAGCCTCGAGCTGCTCCTTCATGTTTGCGCCGTCCTGGTTCCAGCGCTGCAGGTCCTGAGTGGGCATTGCAACACCGACAAGGCCGCCGTCTGCGAAGGATACGGGAGCGAGAGCCAGTACCATGCAGAGGACCATTGCGATTGCGAGAATCTTTTTCATTTGGTTTTTCTCCTTTTAAAAATATTGTGAAAAGCATTTCTGCTCTTCTACCATGTTTGTATGATGGTATTTTTTATTCACCGATATGAGTAAAAAACCACCACCGATATGCAGAAATATTTTACAAATTCTTGTTTTCAAAGTCAATCCTTTTTTGGTGCAAATTGCAATTTTGCCCTATTGCACAAAGAACGGGAGTTCTTTTGTACATATTATACAAATGCTAAAATATGGTACTGTACATATTGCTGTATTTAAGCAGAGAGGTGTTGACATTCGGCTCCAGAGCATTTAATATTATATATAAAATTTATGCGAATTTTACTTTATTTTTATGTAAAATTTACGTAAAATAAAACCCGCTTCGGAGGTGCCGGATGAAAAAAGGAATATGCTGTGCCGGAAACATAATAGTAGACATTACCTATCCCATCGAGACATGGCCCAACCAGAGTGAACTGACGCATATAACCGACGGAATAACCCGCTCCACCGGCGGCTGTGTCTGCAACACCATAACCGATCTTGCGCGGCTCGACCCCGAAATGCATCTGACGGCGGCGGGCTTTGCGGGGCACGACAGCGAGGGCGATTTTGTTCTCAGCGAAATGGGGAAATATAAGAATATCGACCTTTCGATGATAAAACGTGACGGGAGAACGTCCTTCACGGCTGTCATGAGCAACAACCGAACCAAGGAGCGCACGTTCTTTCAGCACGCGGGTGCCAACGCCCGTTTCGGCGAGGAGCACATCGACTGGGACGCTCTGGACGCGGACATCCTGCACATCGGATATATACTGCTCCTGCCGCATCTGGACGAGTGCGATGATGAGTACGGCACAAAGATGGCGCGGCTTCTGCATCGGGCAAAGGAGAGAGGGCTGAAAACCTCGGTAGATGTGGTCAGCGAGACGGGAGAGCGGTTTGAAAAACTGATCCCTCCGGCGTTGAAATACACGGATTACTGTATTATTAATGAATATGAGGCGCAGAAGACGACCGGTGTTCTGCTCCGTGATACGGACGGCAGACTGCACGGGGAGAATATGAAAACCGCGCTCGAAAGGCTCAGGGAGATGGGAGTGAGCACGTGGGCGGTCATCCACTGTGTCGAGATGGGCTGCGGCATGGATGAAAACGGAGAATATATCGCCGTGCCCTCGCTCGAACTGCCGGAGGGGTACATAAAAGGCACGGTCGGCGCGGGCGACGCCTTCTGCGCGGGTGTGCTGTACGGGGCGGAGGCGGAAATGACGCTTAAAGACGCCATAATACTCGGCGCCTGCTCCGCTGCCGCGTCTTTAAGCGAGGTCGGTGCGTCCGACGGCGTGGGAACGGTAGAAGAGGTCTTAAAGCTTTATGAAAAATACGGGAGATAAGAAAATGAAAAAAGCAGTCATGTACGGAGGCGGCAATATAGGCCGCGGCTTTATCGGCGCGATGCTCAGCAATTCGGGATATCATGTGACATTCATTGATATTGCGGAAAATGTGGTGAACGCGCTGAACGAACGCGGGGAATATCCTGTCCGTCTGGTGTCCGAAAAGGGCATTGAGGAACTGACGGTCTCAAATGTGAGCGCGGTAAACGGAAACGATACGGAGGAAGCCGCAAAGACAATCGCGGAATGTGATATCCTTGCCACCTCCGTCGGTGCAAGGATACTGAAATTCATTGTGCCGAATATCGTGGCGGGGCTTCGTCTGCGCTGGCAGCAGACGGAAAGACCTCTGAATATTCTTATATGCGAAAATCTCAACGATGCCGACAAGGTGTTTTACGGTCTGCTGACCGCTCCGCTGACGGAGGAAGAGAAAAAGCTTTTTGACGAACGTGTGGGACTTGTGGAGTGCTCGGTCGGCAGAATGGTACCGGTGCAGACGGAGGCGATGAAGGACGGGGACGAAATGCGCGTGTGCACAGAGCCTTACCCTTATCTGCCCGTTGACGCCGCCGCCTTCAAGGGTGATATCCCCGAAATAAAGAACATGATCCCCGCCTCTCCGTTTGATTACTACGTCAAGCGCAAGCTCTTCCTGCATAATCTCGGTCACGCCGTCTGCGCGTATTTAGGCGGGTATACCGGCAGGAAGTACATCCGTCAGTCTATCGGAGACGCGGACGTCTTCGCCCTGACGCAAAACGCCATGCTTGAAAGCGCACAGGCGCTTGCAAAAAAGTACGGCGTCGCTCTCGGAGAGCTTGTGCCCCATATAGACGATCTGCTCATACGCTTCGGAAATGAGATACTGCTCGATACGTGTCAGCGCGTGGGCGGCGATCCGGCACGAAAGCTGGGGGAGACGGACCGGCTTATCGGCGCGGCAAAGCTTTGCATGGAGCAGGGCATAACTCCGGCGAACATCGCCGCGGGCGCCGCCGGTGCGGTGTACCGCTATATAAATGAAAACGGACTTGAACAGACCGATGAAAACGCCGCAAAGGTGCTGGGCGAAATATCCGGACTTTCCTCCGGGGATAAGCTGTCCGTCATGATCATGCGCTGCTACGGTATTTTCAGAGAGGGAGAAGCTCTTTCGGCTCTTCGCATGACCGTCCGCAAGCTCCGGGCGGAAAATGCCGAACCGGCGGTATAAGGACAACAGCGCACAATACGCCTGCGGCAGCTGCCGGTCGCACGGGAACGGCGGGACTTCTATGTATCGAAAAGTGATGTTGCGCATTGCGGCACAGTGATGTTATGGCTTGCGCCATAGTGATGTGATGTGTTCCGCCAAAGTCACTTTCACGCGCGGAACACATCGTTCAAAAATCCGCCAAATTGTACATTTGCGGAGCCGTCACCGGCACATATTTGCAGTTGCCTGTTATACGCATGGAGTCATAGCTCTTTTCGGCAGAAGTTCCGGTGATGCCTTCATCCCCATAAACGGTGATTTTGATACAATGTAACGATAGCTTTTTAGGGGGTGCAGATTTTGCACCCCCTATCTTTCAACGATGCACCCCCGATAAATAGACGATAGGGTGCAAAAAACCGCAGGGCTTTTTAGGCTCTGCGGCAGATGCAAAGATTTCAGATGCCCGATTTTTATAAAGCGGGGCGCTCACTCAATTAGAGTTGAATTCGAATTCGTGGTTGCCGAACCCATCGCCGGGCAGCTCACGGACGAGCAAGATGTTGTCGGGGAGAACGCCGCCGGAGACCTGCGCAAGCTCCTCATCCGTCAGCTCATGCAGCTTTTTGTTCAGGGTTTCGACTTCCTCTTTCAGGGCGTTCAGTTCTTCTTTGGTTTTCATGATTTTTCTCCTTCACCGGACTTGCCACCGGTCCGCCGCCCAGGGACATCATCGAGCACCCTCTTTAAGTGCCGGGATGGTGCCTCCACGAGCATTCTTTTTGATGCATTCCATTAAATGGCAATAAAAATACTGATGCTGTATTTTTTGACCGCAAAACGGACAGCTCTGATCATCTTTATCATTAATTATTCCTCCGGTCACTTGGCTGAGCTCTTCCTCGCTCAGCTCAGCAAGCTTTCTGCTCACGGTTTCAACTTCCTCTTTCAGGGCGTTCAATTCTTCTTTCGTTTTCATTATCGTTATCTCCTGTCTATGAAGAATGTGTACGCCTTACGGCGGCGATTAGATTAGCCGCCTGCGGCGGCAGAATACCGGCTTCGCGCTGCCGGTGGCAGATGAAGCGAAGACGGGATTTCCCGCCGGTTCCCGTTTATCAAGCCGCGATTTATCACGGCGCAGAGAAACGGTCGAACCAAGGGTGCGAAGATTTCAGATGCCCGATTTTATTAAGCGTGGTGCTCACTCACATATCCATCACTACACAATTTGACCACCAAAATCTATGCTAAAAGGATCAATACCACCTGTAACTATAGCAAGCTCTTCTTCCGTCAGCTCATGCAGCTTCCTGTTCAGGGTTTCGACTTCCTCTTTCAGGGCGTTCAGTTCTTCCTTTGTTTTCATAGGGCTTGCACCTTTCGTATGATTCAATGCGCTTTTAGATGTGGGGAACGATCAGGGAAATCCCGAAAGGCCCGGGAAAATAGCGACGTTGTAACCCTACTTTTCTCCTTAGCCGTTTTCAGACTCAAGGGAAATTTCGATATCCTGGTAAACCCAGCCGCCGCCGGAGACCTGCGCAAGCTCTTCTTCCGTCAGCTCATGCAGCTTCCTGTTCAGGGTTTCAACTTCCTCTTTCAGGGCGTTCAGTTCTTCTTTCGTTTTCATTATCGTTAGTTCCTTTCTATGTAGAATATGCACGCCTTACGGCGGCAGATGCGAAGATTTCAGATACCGGATTTTTATAAGACGGGGCGCTCACTCACGGGAGATTGGTTCGCGGTGGACGAAGACATCTTTGCCACCATCTTCGGGTTGAATAAAGCCGAAACCGTTCTCGTTGTTGAATGCTTTTACGGTTCCGGTGGCTCCGCCGGAGACCTGCTCCAGTTCTTCCGGTGTCAGCTCCCGCAGCTTCTTGTTCAGGGTTTCGACCTCTTCTTTGAGGGCGTTGAGTTCTTCGGGTGTTTTCATGAGGAGGTATCTCCTTTCCAGTTATTTATTCATCACTTTTTTGCTTGCCGGTGAATTGAACAGAATGATCAGAAGCTGCGCGGGCAAGTAAAACATCCATATTACCAGATCGTATATCACACTTTCCTGAACAACCGCAAGCATCGGCAGAAAAACCAGAAAATCTGAAATCAGAAACAGCGTCATTGCGGCAGGAAGGAAA
The DNA here is from genome assembly GCA_030531595.1 of Eubacteriales bacterium. Taxonomy (GTDB): domain Bacteria; phylum Bacillota; class Clostridia; order Oscillospirales; family Oscillospiraceae; genus Limivicinus. Next base: position 16,531 of record JAUNND010000052.1, read on the forward strand.
TAAAAGCTTCCTTTTCTGTTGAAACTATAAGAAAACTGAGTGATGAGATTGAGCCCGACAAATGCAAGATATCCGAGAATCGGAACATACATCGCCTGCACCCGTCCTGTTTTGGCAAGCATCAGTATGGTAAGCAAGGCAGCAGCAGAAACCGTCAGGCACACTCCGGCTGTAAAACCGTTATTCAAGATCCGGCAGCGGTTTCTTTTTCCTGCCCGGAAAAAGCAGACAGCATATACGATATGCGCAAGGATAAAAAACGCCGCGCCGGGAACCGTGCCTGCAGACCCAAGTTTCAGCACATCGGTCATAAAGATATCGCCGATGCAGGACAGAATCATAGCCACCATGCACAGCTTCCGTTCCTCTCTCCGGTTCCGCAGAAACAGAATCACTGCCAGCAGACTGAGCAGAATACTGCATACGACTTTACTATATTGAATGGCCATATCCGCTCACCTCCCCGTCAACGGCAAAGATTCTGGCTCGCATCGCTGAGCTCCGCATCTTTTGTCTGGTGTGTTTTATGAAAGTTATCCCACAAAAAATGACCCACTAAATTCTCCTTTTCCTAATGAACATACGTACTTATTTTGTTTTCTATGTGCATAAGGACATACAGAAAAGTGGGGATTTACGCAATCCGCATCCATCTTTTCAAGGTTTTTGGGACATGAATTATCGGCTTCACCGCCGGAGACCTGAGAGAGTTCATCCTCTGACAGTTCAGAAAGTTTTTTATTCAAATCTTTGACTTCTTCTTTGAGGGCATTGAGTTCATCTTTTGTTTTCATGGCGTTTTCTCCTTTAACATTTGATTTCAGATGCCGGATTTTTATAAAGCGGGGCACTCACTCAGTTCACTCAATCATCGGTGTTCAGTCGGTGTTGACGAGGGGCTCACTGAAGGTCACAAAGTCGGGGGACTGAACGCCGCCGGAGACCTGCGCAAGCTCCTCTTCCGTCAGCTCCTCGAGCTTTTTGTTCAGGGTCTCAACTTCCTCTTTGAGAGCGGTTAATTCTTCTTTGTTTTTCATGTGGGTAGCTCCCTTCAAATTTTGATTCTATTACTTAATACGCGGATAACAGGGATTTGTTACAGCCTCACCGTAAGGTTTCTTGCCTTACATTTATACATTTTTTCACTTGGGGCGGTTCCAAATGGCAGCAAAAGGAAGATCTCGAAAAAGCTCTTCCCGGTTTTTCGTCTTCCGCGGCTGAGAAAGGTGACAAAACCGAAGGTTTTGACGGATGAGGTGATTCCTGCAGGAGTCAAAAAGAACCATCAAATTGAATCCGCAAGCTTCAGCACATCGGTCATAAAATATCACCGGTGCCGGATAGAATCATTGCCGCCATGCACAACTTCTGTTCCCGCCGACTCAGAGATCGTCGACGTTAATGCCGTAATTGTTCTTCAGCGTTTCCTTCAGCGTAGAAATATCAAATACCTGACTGCAGGTGCTGACATAGTTCATCCCAAGGCCCACCATCCATTGCTGACTTTTGGGCGCTCTGCTGAAAATTTCGTTATAGTTATTCTGGATCCAGATCTGTGCTTCCGGAGTCAGCACGCCGCCGGAGACCTGCGCAAGCTCTTCTTCCGTCAGCTCATGCAGCTTCCTGTTCAGGGTTTCAACTTCCTCTTTCAGGGCGTTCAGTTCTTCTTTCGTTTTCATGGTGGAATACTCCCTTCAAATATCAATTCTATTACTTAATACGCACTAAGGCGGTAAATGTTACAGCCCCATCGTAAGGTTTCTTGCTTTACATCTTTTTATACGAAGAAAAGCGGGAAATGGCTACTGTTTCTTCAAAGATTTTTTCAATCCGGAATCGCTTCTCTCGGGTTCTTACAATAACCCCATAATATTATACATCATAATTGTGAACTTTTCATCACAAGAACCAAAAAACCGCAGAGTTTACGCTCTGCGGCTGTTCGGATTATAATTTTTGTTGTGCCAAAGCAACATTCA
>JAUNND010000107.1 GCA_030531595.1 Eubacteriales bacterium
CTGTTAACGTTTTCCTCTGTAGGGCGGGGGCTCGCTCCCGCCGATGCCCAGTCGCGGGCCCACGCTGCGGCGGGAGCAAGCCCCCGCCCTACGGATACAGCTTCTCAACATATTGCCACGTCCGCACAGAGAACCGTCCCCTGTGTGATTTGTGATACATCAAACTTTCTCTTGTCAAATTCTGCATCCTGTGATATTATGTTAATAGACATTAAAAAATGTCGGGGGAACTGAAATAACGTCGGCGGTTGACCACATCTCCGTAAAGGAGGTATGTGTATGCCTATCACTTTGACGATACATATCGGCAGATATACTATCACGATAAGTATAAAGCAAAACCGCCACCCTGGCCGGTGACGGTTTAAATGCTTCGCGTTTTTTCCTTATCATCGTAAGGGTCAACCGTTTGTCGCAGTTCCCTTTACATTTATATTTTAACCCGAAATTTATCTTATGTCAAGATAAACGCAGAGGCTTTAAAATAAAAAATGTCCACGCAGGGGACGTCAAACTATCTCTTGTCAAATTCTGCATCCTGTGATATTATGTTAACAGACATTGAAAAATGTCGGGGGAACTGAAATAACGTCGGCGGTTGACCACATCTCCGTAAAGGAGGTATGTGTATGCCTATCACTTTGACGATACATATCGGCAGATATACTATCACGATAAGTATAAAGCAAAACCGCCACCCTGGCCGGTGACGGTTTTAGTACTTAGGTACTGACTTAACTCAAGCAAGGGTCAACCGTTTGTCGCAGTTCCCTTTACATTTATATATTAACCCGAAATCCATCTTATGTCAAGGGTACTGAGGCTTTAAAATGAAAAATATATGGAAAGCCGCGATTATTGCGCTTTTGTGTCTTGTATATGCGCTGTCGAGCTGTACGGGAGTAAGTCCCGTTTCGGAGGCAACGCCGTCGCCCGTGCCGACGGTCTCCCCGTCTCCGACGCCGAGACCTGCGCCGAAGCCCACGCCGAAGCCGACTGTAAAGCCTTCTCCCACACCCCCGCCCACGCCCTCGCCGGAGGAGCTCGCGGCACAGGAGGGGCAGGACGCGGCGAATATGTGCTTCGGCTTTATCGGGTATAACTATAAGTACGGCGGCAAAACACCGGAGGCCGGCTTTGACTGCTCGGGGCTTGTGTACTATGTCTACTCTCAGCTCGGCTACACGCTGGAAAGAGTGGCAAACTATCAGGCCAAACAGGGCATTTTAATAGAGCATGAGGATATGCAGCCCGGGGACGTGCTGTGCTTCGGTGCGCCCGACTATTGCAGTCATGTGGGCGTCTACGTCGGCGACGGCTGGTATATCCACGCGATGGGCGCGGAGTTCGGCGTTGTGGCGTCCTCTCTCGACGACCCGTATCTCAAACGCCCCAAATACGAGGCGCGGCGCATCGCCGGCTGCGAGTGGCTGAAGACCGAGGTCATTGAGGCGGCTCTTGCCGCCGGCGAACCGCTTCCTACTCCTCCGACAGAATAAAGGCCGCTATCGCCTCCGCCGCCTTTTCTCTCTGGACGTCTGCGCTTATTGCGGCGTCATTGTCCGCAGGCTGTGCGCCGTATGTACCGAACTGAGCGTGATTGCCGCCCTCGATTATTACAAGCTCGCTCTCGGCTGGAGCGTTTGCCGCTCTCTTATCTATCGCCTCAAGCGGAACAACTCCGTCCAGCCCGCCTATGAGCGTCAGCGCACGCAGCGAGGTCTTTGAAAGGTCAGAGGTCGGGTAAGAGGCGAGGAACAAAATTCCTTCAAGTGCGTCCGGATGCTTAGATGCAAAAGCTGACGCGCTCACGCCGCCGTGGGAATGACCGCCGATATATATTTTACCGTATGTGCTGTCGGCTATGATCCCCGATGCTTTATTTGTCCCCAAAAAAGCCATATTGAGCGGCATACGGACGATGCAGCAGTCCACTCCCCTTTCGGCAAGCTTCTTGAAAAGGGCGCAGTAGGAGGTATATTCCACTCTGGCTCCCGGGTAGAATATCAAAAGCGCGTCGTCTCCCGCGCCGTCAATAAAGCAGACATCTCCGTTGTCCGTGACCGTTACGGTATCCGTACTGTCTGTCGCCGTGGGATCCGTGCAGTCAAAAGGTGTAAGAAACTTCACCGTCATGATTACCGGAGCTATAATAATTACACTCAAAATACATATCTTTCTTTTAATAGAGCATCCCTCCTGTAATTTTATGCCATTATAGCACAGATTTTACATTTTGCAAATTCAAAGGACAGTTATATGAAACACAACCGATTTGTCAATTTTCTTTTTCTCGTCTTCGGCGTTTTGTGCCTGCTGTACTATGTGGGCATGGGGCTTGCGGTGCGCTTCGGGCAGTCGCTGCTGTGGCTGTGGCCGGCGGTCGGTGTTATATGCATTATACGCTATGCGCTTGTACGCCGTTCGATAAAAACAGGCGAGCCGCTTCCGTTTTCCGGCAAAACGGTAAAAGCGATCCGAATTGTCACGGTTTTCTGTGTCGGTGTTTTTCTGATCGGCGAGGCCGTGATCTGCACCGGCGCTTTTCAGACCGCGCCCGACGGGCTTGACTGCATCATCGTTCTCGGCGCGAAGGTCAACGGCACAAAGCCGAGCGGCGCACTTTCCCAGAGGATATGGGCAGCGTCGAGCTATATGCTCCGAAATCCCGACACCGTCTGCATCGTCTCCGGCGGCATGGGGGACGGCGAGGATATAAGCGAGGCGGAATGCATGAGGCGGTATATGACGGCGCAGGGCGTGGACGGGAGCAGGATCATTATGGAGGACAGAGCCACCGATACCCATACCAACCTTGTATATTCACTGCCTCTTCTGCCCGCGGGAACGGACGCAGTCGGTATCGTGACAAATGATTTTCACCTTTTCCGCGCCCTTGCCGCGGCGCGAAAGCTGTCCGACCTTGATTTTTACGGCATAAGCGCAAAATCAACGCCCTACGGCTTCGTGCATTATGCCATGCGCGAATTTTTTGCCGTGGGCGAAGGGCTGATGAAGGGCGAACTTAAATTTTAATGCATATACTGACCTGGGAATATTCCCCGATCCTGTCATAACGGAGGAATACTATGTCAGTATATAATGACCGTTACAGAAGCTATGACTGCTGCGGATGCTGCGGCACGGTCGGTCCGCAGGGTCCCGTCGGGCCGATGGGGCCTGCCGGTCCACAGGGCGAACAGGGCCCGCAGGGGCTGACCGGCCCACAGGGTGCGCAAGGTCCGCAGGGTGCGCAAGGT
>JAUNND010000108.1 GCA_030531595.1 Eubacteriales bacterium
TGCATACAGTAATCATATAAACTGACCATGATCCGCCCACTCGCCTCCTGCAAAAACTGTAAAATATGTTAATCTATGGAAGAACGGCACCGATCATTTTCATCATGAGGATGTAATGAAGTAAAGTACTTTATGACAAAAGCCCGATTTTTCCGCTTATTACGGGAAAATCGGGCTTTTTTCGACTATAATTTTGACTGCTATACGCTCACGGGCGTAAGACGTTCCATCAGCGTCTTTTTCTGCTGAAGCGTCGGATGTACATATACGGCCAGTGTCGTTGTCACATTCGAATGACCGAGGATTTCGGCGAGAGCCTTTGCATCAAAACCGTTTTCTACACAGACGGTTGCGAAGGTATGGCGCAGAGCGTGAAAGCTGTACTGCTCCAGCCCGTTTTTCGTCAGAAACTTCTGATACCTGACATAAAACTGATGCGGTTCGGTATTTTTGCTGCTTCCTGTCAGCAGATAGCACTCCGGCGACCGCCTGTTTCTGCTCAGATACTGTGCCAGAAAATCCGGCAGAGGTATCTTACGGCAGGAGGCGGCTGTCTTCGGCTCCGTGATAATTACCTTTGTTTTGGCCTTCGCGTCGGGAGATAAGTCCGTGATCCTTTCAACGGTTCGCCTGATAGTAACGAAATTCTGCGAAAAATCAAAATCTCCCCATTTCAGTCCGCAGAGCTCTCCGATCCTCACCCCGGTAAACATGGCAAAAATGACTCCGAGGGTAGTCGTATCCTCAGAGCTGATCAATTGCCGTTCGATATTCCTTCTGTTCTCCTCAGTAAGGATCTCTATCGTTTTCATTTCCTTCTGCGGATATTTCAGTCCGTTCAGAGGCGGGCAGGGATAGCCGTTTTCGGCAGCGTATTTCATGATCATTTTCAGTACGCAGATGATGTCCGATACCGTTTTTGCCGACAAAGGCTTTCCTCCCGCACCGCCGCTTTTCAGAAGTCTTTCCGTCACTCCCGAAAAGTACTGCTGATCGATCTTCGATAAGGGCTGACCCTTAAACTGCGGTATCAGGTATTTCACTATACTGCGATAGTAGCGTGTATAGGTGGATTCCTTGACCGTGACCTTGATATCCTTAAGCCATAAAAAAGCCGCTTCATCAAAAGCGGCAAGTGATTTCACCTTAGAATATGTTTTCTGATCATCGATCTGGGCTGACAGTTTTTTTGCTTTGACCTCAGAATACGTCGCTCCGTATAGATACCTGTATTTTGCTTTCCCCGCTTCGTAATGGTGGATGTACCGCGCTTCCCATCGTCCGTCCCTGCGCTTGAAAATGTTTTCCCCGGTCCTTGGCATGATAAATCTCTCCTTATATGATATTTTTGACACCGAATCTGACTGCAAATGAACGCAGATAGTATTTTGTTGCTTCATATCGTGCCGTGTATTCGACACGAAAAGTTAACATAATTTATATTTTCCACGCTTTCATATGACTTTCATTTGAGAAACAGAAGTAAAATAGTCATAAAAAATGCCCTGTTCTATTGACTATCAGCAGCTTTTGTGATAACATACGCTTGATTCATTAATGGGATTATTTTCTTCTGAGCTGTTATCTCGCTGAATGAAGTACTTTACTTCATTACTGACTATTAAATTTTTTTAACATATTTGCCATTATAACCGATGCCGTCTTCTTTCGGAAGACGATTTTTCAGCGCCGTTTTTGCTTTGATCTGAAAATCAACGCGCAGAGCAGAGCAAAGAACACTGCCGATGCAAGCCCCGCAGAGGCCGCCGTGAAGCCGCCTCTTAATATTCCCAGTGCTCCGCCCTCTGCGACGGCTTTTTTTACGCCCTGAGCAAGAAGGTGACCGAAGCCCGTCAGCGGAACCGACGCACCCGCACCGGCAAATTCGGCAAGCGGACCGTAGAGTCCCATTGCACTCAGTATAACGCCTGTCACAACATAGCCCGTGAGTATTCTCGCCGGCGTCCACGCCGTTTTATCCATCAATACCTGTCCGATAAGACAGAGAATGCCGCCCACGGCAAAGGCTTTTATATAATCCATTATTCAGACCTCATTTTCAATAGAAATTGCGTGACATACGGCGGGAATGCTCTGCTTCTGCATGGAGGAGGTGGGAGACATCAGCGCTCCGGTCGCCGCAAACAGAACTCTTTTCAGCCTGCCCGCACGCATCTCCGGCAGGATATGACCGCACAGGACGGAGGCGCAGCAGCCGCAGCCCGAGCCGAAGATCCTGTCTTTCCCTTCCGCCCCATCATAGATCATAACGCCGCAGTCGTGATAGCGCGTGCCGAGTTTCAGCCCCTCTTCCTCCAGCAGTGCCTCTAAAATATCATGGCCTACCGCCCCGAGGTCGCCGGTAAATATCGCGTCATAGTAATCCGGTTCTCTTCCGGTTTCGAGAAAATGCGCTTTCAGCGTCATAAACGCCGCCGGCGCCATCGCAGCGCCCATATTGCAGGTATCCTTTATGCCCGTATCCGCGATCTTGCCTATTGATACGCCCGTTACGTGCGGGCATCCCTTCTCTCTCGACAGCATCACCGCGCCCGAACCCGTCACCGTGTTCTGCGCGGTTGGCGTCCTGCACGAACCGTATTCAAGCGGGAAACGGTACTGTCTCTCGGCAGTCGCAAAATGAGAGCCGGTGACGGCGCAGACATTTTCGCCGAATCCTCCGTCAAGGAGCATCGCGCCGATCGCAATGCCCTCCGCCATAGTAGAGCAGGCACCGTATATACCGAGATACGGCGCGTTCGTGTCTTTCAGAGCAAAGGTCGTGCCGATGCACTGGTTGAGAAGATCACCCGCTATAATGCAGTCAGGCTCGGACGGCAGCAGCTCCGCCTTTTTGCAGCATATGGAAAAACAGCGGCTGAGCATTTCGCTCTCCGCCTGTTCCCATGTCGTTTTTGAGAAATAATCATCCTCCGACACAAGGTCAAAACAGCTTCCCAGCTTCCCTTCTCCTTCTTTTTTGCCCACGACAGCGGCATAAGCGCTTACGGAAGGTCTGTTTTCCAGCATCACGGTATGTTTACCGACTCTTTTCATTTCGATCACCCTGAATTAGTATCTCCACGGAAATAAAAAAAAACCGCCTTTAGGCGGTTCACCATAGGGATTTACAGCCTGAAAAGCGTCTTTTTTCGGCAGTACTGCGTTAAATCGCCTTGAAATACA
>JAUNND010000053.1:0-439 GCA_030531595.1 Eubacteriales bacterium
GGCGCTTCCGTTACGGTCGGCTCTTCCGTTACGGTCTCTTCGGGCACATCTTCCTCGGGAGCAATAACGGTGATCTCCAGCTCTCCGTACACGCCGCTGCCGTCTGTCGCAAAGGCGCGGACGGCGGCTTTTCCCGCTCCCGTCGCCTCGGCATTGCCGTCGGCGTCGACGGTCAGGACCTGAGCGTTATCGCTCTGCCAGACGACCGCGCTCAAAGAGGCGTTTTCCGGCAGCACTCTGACCGTGAGTCTGAGCTTTTCGCCCGTTGTAATAATGATATCGTCGTCATCGTTTTCGGGATCATCGTCAAGATCTTCATCGGTAAGGATCTCAACGGACGCGACCGAAACGAACACCGGCTGTTCCGGAGCGCTTTGCTCCTCCGCCTGTGTTTCGCCGTCTTCGACGGACTGCTCCGTCTGTTCTGTCTGTTCTGTCT
>JAUNND010000053.1:449-17822 GCA_030531595.1 Eubacteriales bacterium
AGATTTGGGCGTGCTTTGCATGAGACCTGCCATTGCTCTGTCTGCGCTTCGCTTTCCGCGAATGCCCCGACAGGCAGCATGGACAAAAGCATTACCGCACTGAGCACTAACGACAGGATCCTTTTCATTTCTCTCTATCCTCCGAACAGCCCTTTAATCTTCCGAGACCCGATGCTCCCGGAATGCCGGGATCGGATCCGTTTATTTTTTTAATTCGAGTGGGTGCAGCTCGTTATACAGATCGAGCGCATAGTAAGCCGTTAAAGTCCTGTCTATCTCCGACCCGTATTTCCATTCAAACGTCCTTACGTTTTTCCACTTCATATCTGCGGTCAGCCGGTGCAGCGGCTTATCTTCATCCGTGCCCGTATATTCATAGAAGCCAAAGCAGACCGTACTCTCTCCGTCAAGGCTCGCCGCGGGTATGAGCCTGCCGTACTGTGTGCTTTCTGCCGGGTCGTTTTTCTTCTGGAAGCAGAGCGGCTCGATGGTGACGGACTCATCCTTGTCGGTGCAGACGAGTCTGAGATAGAGCATACCCTCGTCGCCGTTGTAAAACATCGGGGTGTATCCGTACATTGCCCACCTCCCGATGCTCAGCTGCGTTATCTCTTCCTCATAGAACGGACAGAGCACATCGTTGATATACAGCGCTGCATTGTAGGTATAGTCCCACGTTTTTCCTTTCTCTCCCGCGACCTTCGCGGGTCTGTAATAATAGCAGCCGTAATCTGCCGCCATGCCGTCCTTATAGCCATACACCTCCTGAAAGATAAACGCCGTCAGTCTCTGTTTCTCCTCCGGCATATGCAGGACAGGCATATGGTTTTTATCTTCCGTAATATAGCACCCGGTCACGTCGAGGCGGGTCCTGCTGGCAGCATCGTAGATCTTTGTGTCTAATTTACTTTCTCTGTTTTTCAGAACATCCTGCAGCGTTCTTTCCGATCTCTCTTCCCCTTTGCCGTAAGCGACAAATTTTTCGTAGCTGGTGAGCCAGTTCAGATACCTCATGCCCATCCCCTGTTCTCTGAGGGTATTTGAATCGTAGGGGCTGTCTTCTCCTGGAATATAGATCAGAAGTCCGCGCAGGGGGAGAACAGCGGGGTATTTTCTGTTGTATACCACGCTCTCCTCGAGCGTTTCCTTCAGTAATTCTCCCGTCTCATTTTCGATGCTCTCGGCAAATTCGATCGCATCGACCATGTTTACCTTGTTTGCTCTGACCATATTGCCGTATAACGCCTGCTGTACTTTGACGGCGTCGAAGCGACCTTCCTTCAGCTCCTCGAGCATCTCCTGACAGAAAACGTTCAGCGCGATCGAGACCTTTGTATCGATCAGCTCAAGGTCGATGACCGAAAGGGCGCACTTTACGCCGAGGATATTGCTCCTGCACCAGTCTATATATGTATCGACGATCTTTTTGCCGATCTCAACGCTCGCGTCCTCCGGGTTTTCCGCGAGAGCCGAAAGCCATTCTCCGTAATTCCAGCCGCCCAGCGGCTCCATCTCCTCCGAGGCGACCATATATTTTGCGCAGCCTGCCAGACACTGCGCCGCTTCATATCCTGCCATCATGCACGCGTCAAAGCCTACGATGTCAAAATAAGTCCCCGCTCCTTCAAACGCCGTGCGCAGCTCCGGCAGCGACATGGTATTATCATTGTAATCATGCAGCTCGTCCGCGCCGAAGCCTCTTATCCCGCCGCCGTGATCCCACATTATGATCATGCTTCTGTCAGCCGGATAGTTCTCCGCACAGTATTTTATGAAATCGCAGAGAGTCTGCTGCTCCGTCATATCCCGCGTTTCCTCCGAGTAAAGGAGCTCTGCTCTGCCTCCGGCAAATCTCACGCAGCGGTTCTCCTTGGAGGAAAAAATGCTGTTATGCCATTCTTTGGTCCCGCCTCCGTATACGATGAAATTGATATCATCCCCGAAATTCTTCGACGCACTGCGCATCTCGTTTATGTTCTCCGTGGCGGCGGCGTCCTTGGACTCAAGATCCGAGCCGATCATATATACGAGCACGTTGATCTTTGCGTCCTCTGCCGACGCGCATATATCCGACGGCAGCAGAAGAAGTGCCGCGAACATCAGAGCGGCAGCGGCAAATTTTATGATCCTGCTGTTTTTCATCGGTTTATTTCTCCGTCAAAATAATCCAGTTTACATATTATTATATCACGCCGTTATTTTCATGTAAAGTTTTTCTTGCACAATATATTGCGTTTTTTGGAGGGCATTGTTATAATAACTACAATACATTCAACAGCAAAGGAGCCGTTTGATCGCAGGAAAATGATAGATTTTCTTATTCTCCGCTGCTGGGAAAAAGGCTGGTCCGGCGCCGTTTACAGGGGCTCGATCGTTATTGCCCTGCTCGCCCAGGCAGTCAGTCTTCTTATTTATGCAAAAGCCTTCGGGTTTTCCCGCAGGCGTGCCGTCACGCTTTTTATCCTTATCTATCCGTTCCTTTTTTTCTGGATGTATTTTATCACCTGGGTGGAATTCGGCTTCACGAGCTGGGGCACAAAATTCATGCTGCGTGTGTATATGTGGATCCCTCTGATCTTTATCCCCTATTCGAAGCTTCTGAAGATCCCCTACGGCAGACTGTGCGATTATTTCGCCCCGGGGCTTGCGCTGTCCTCTCTGTTCGGGCACATCGCCTGTCCCTTTTCCGGATGCTGCTACGGCTATCCCTGCTCATGGGGGATATATAACCCTGTGCTCCGCGAGAGGCTCTTTCCCATCCAATGGATCGAATGTGCCGCATCGCTTGCAATATTTATCTTTCTTGTCATCTATCTGCGGAAGAACGGCTATGACTGCCGCGGCAGAGCTCTCGCTCTCTTTCTCGTCCTCTTCGGAGCGGCGCGGTTCATCGGTCAGTTTTTCCGTGACAATACCAAGCTGTTTCTGGGTATCTCCGAGCTTGCCGTATGCGCCTTCTTCACCTTTGCCGCAGGAGCCGCCATGCTGCTTATCATCCGCAGATGCTCTTCGCAGACCGAATAGTACCGCTTTCCCGAAAGGACTCCGCCATGAACGAAAACACTCCCCGAAAAACCTTTTTTTCCGGAAAAATACGGATCGTTGCTCTTATATTGGCCGTTCTGCTCATAGGCGAGATCATTTTCTCAAGCTCCGTCGCCGTCAGCTTTTCCTCCGGTAAATATGCCGGCTCCGAATACGAGAACGCCGCCGAATACATAGAGCGCAACGACGAATATCTCACCGCCGGTACGCTCCGGCGTATGCGTGCTGCGGTACAGCTCCTTGCCGAGCCGAAGGACTACGATCAGCTCTCTCTGTTCGCGTCTGTCGCCATCGCCGACGAGGAATACGGCAAGGCCGCCGATTATCTGCTCCGGGCCGCCGAGCTGTATCCCGGCGGCGATGTCCCTGCCTCGCTCTTCATCAAGGCCGGCTGTCTGCGTGCGCTGGACGAGAACTGGAACGCCGCCGCTTTCCTTTTCGAAAAAGCCGTCGCGCTGGACGACGCAGACCCCTCCGCCCGCCTCATGCTCTGCGAGACATATCTCAACCTCAACGAATACGAAAAGGCGCTGGACGCTCTGGAGAGCTACGCCGCTCTTTCCGAGCTGTCCGGTGAGGAGTTTGAGGCGCTCATTCAGCTTCAGATAAATCTTGAAAAATACGACGAGGCTCTTGCCTCCTGCACCCGTGCCGAAGAAAGCGGTCTTCTCGGTGAGGCGGATATCGCCCTGTACCGCGCACAGAGCCTCTATATGAAGGGCGAGCTCAACGAAGCCCTCGCTCAGGCAGAGCGGAGCAGAGCCGCCGGCGGGGATGTCGCCTCGGCCTGCATCCTGATCGCTCTGTGCGGCGAGGCAGAGGGAGATTACGAAAAAGCCCTCTCCGCCTGTCTTGAGCTGATCGATGCCGGAGACGCCGAGCTTGCCGTATATCAGCAGGCCGCACAGGATGCGTATCTCCTTTCGGAGCATGAGACCGTTATACGTCTCAGCGAGGAGGCGCTCGAAAAATTCGGCGAGAGTGACGACACGCTCGTATTCAGAAAATGGCTCGGTATATCTTATTTCGAGACGGGCGATCTGGCTGAGGCGGAAATAAACCTCACCGCCATGATCGACAGCGGCGAGACCATGCCGGAGCTCAACTATCTGCGCGGCATCTGCGAGATGGGGAGCGAACGGTTTGAGGAGGCCGTCTCGGACTTCACCGCCTCCCTCGCCTCGGAGGAGCTTAAAGACGACGCTCTCTACAACCGCGGTCTGTGCCTTATCAAGCTCGGGGACACCGACGCCGCCTCCGCAGATTTTCAGACGGTCATCGACAGAGGCCGCGACAAAGAAGTGATCGATCTTATCTGCTCTCTGCTCGGCATCACGGCCGAGCAGCTTGAACAGTCACCTCAGACGGACTGATCCCATATGCCGCACAGGGGACGGTTCTGTGTGTTTGCCGCACACAGAACCGTCCCCTGTGTGCGTTATTTCGGCTCTTTACCTTTCCGTATTTCTATGCTATATTAAATTGATATGATATTTCTTTTCGGAGCATCCTATGACAAATCATCCCGACAGCCGACAAAATATGCCCACCGTCACTCTGTACGTCTCCGCAAGGGAGGCGCAGCAGGGCTGCATTTATGATCTGGAATACCCGGGCGGGACCTCGCCGATGAAGCTGACCCTGCCGGAAAAAATGTACGACGGAATGGTGCTGTACGTAAACGAGGCCCGTTTTTATGACAGGGACGGCCGTATCTTCGTCTCGCCTCTGCGTCTTGTCATACATATCACAAAGCCCGCCGGACGCACAGTGAAGCTCTGGCCCGTGGTCACGCTGTTTTTCATCGCTCTGGTGCTGCTGGGCTTTCTCATATACAGGGAATTTACGCCCTCTCCCGCACCCGTTCCGACTCCCACGCCCGTCGTCGTCACACCCGCGCCCGAAGAGCTCGTTCCTACCGCCGCGCCGACAGAGCAGCCCCCCGTGCTCAGCGAGGTGCAGCTCCGTGCGCAGTCGCTTATCCCGCATTTTGAAAACCGCTATCTTCTGGGCAAGCTGGACGACAGGCTGCTCGAAAATTTCTGCACCATGTACTCGGCGGTGAGCAATTTCGAGACCGCCTGTACCTTTAACCGCCCCATGGACAGAGATGAATTTTCAAACCTCTCGCTGCTTCTCAGCTATGAATGTCCGGAGCTGCTGCAGTTTTCCACCGGCGGCGAGATAAGCTTCACGACCGATACGAACGGCATCGTCGTCGGCGCAATGCTTCCCATCGTGCTGACGCGGCAGGAATTTGCCACGGAATACAGCGTATGCGACGCGGCCGCAAAGGAGCTTGCCGAAAAGTGCGCGGGCATGAGCGAGAGCGAAAAGGAGATGGCGGCATACAACTATCTCACATCCGTCTGCTATTATAACTTCAACGCCGCAAGCGGCGCCAACGCCTTCGGCGCACTCGGCGAGCATCAGGCCAAATGCGACGGCATAAGCCTCGCCATGAAGTGGCTTCTGGAAGAGATGGATATGTGCTGCATGGTCATTGCCGGTACCGCCTCCGCAGATGCCGTGGGTCACGCATGGAACCTTGTGAGCGTGGACGGGGAGTTTTACGATCTCGACGTCACGAACGATGTAATGAGTTATGAGCGCGACTATAAATATTTCGGCGCCTACAATGTCTCCCGCTTCTGGATACGCGACAAATACAGCGTGAATATGTCCTTTGAAGATTTCATCGAGCTTCCCGGCTGTCTCAATATGAACAACAGCTACCATCACCTGAACGGTCACTATGTCTACTCGGGCGCGGAATATGAGCATATGCTCTTTGAGCAGCTTTCATCTCTCGGAGAGGGCGAGAGCGCCTATATCCAGTTTGAGAGCTACTCGGACTATCAGAACTTCAAGAACAATATCAACACCGTCATGTCCCGCTGGAGCGGTACGCTGCGCGGCAGCTTCGACTATCACTTCGCCCATCTGGACGAGTTCCGCGTCTGCCGCATAACAGTCAGCTTTTCTTCATAATAAAAAAACAAAGGGCTTTTCAGCCCTTTGTTGAGATCACAGACAAAGAAGGTATGTATGAAAGCTCAAAATGCCCAGACACGCAAGTGCTCTGAGCGCGTCAAGAGAGTCCAGTCTTTTTTTCCGGTCATTGTCGCCTTTTCTCCAAGTCAGATTTACAGGAGTATACCATATTTTTTATTTGATTTCAAGGAGTCATCATGCGTATTACCAAAATGCACGGAGCAGGTAACGACTTCGTAATCATCAACAATACCGTTGAAAAGCTCGATCCGGCAACGCTTCCGGCGCTGGCGGTGAAGCTGTGCGCGTATCACACGGGCGTCGGCGCGGACGGTATGATGGTCGTTGAGAAAAGCGAGTGCGCCGATTACCGCATGGTCTTCTATAATAACGACGGCAGTCTCGGCGAGATGTGCGGCAACGGCTCAAGATGCATATGCCGCTACGGCTTTGAGGAAGGTCTCGCGGGAGATATTCAGCGCGTGGAGACGACCTCCGGCACCGTTGTCGGAAAGAGGATCGACAAAAGGCGCTATCGGGTACGCCTTAACGATCCCTCCGTCATCGATCTGCACAGAAGGGTCGGGGAATATGACTGCGCCTATGTGGAGCTGGGAGTTCCCGGTCTGCCCCACGCCGTTGTGCGCATGGACGATTGGGACAGCCGAAGCACAGACTCTCTGCGTAAAACCGGACGCGCTCTCCGTCTTGCAGGCGAGTTTCCGAAGGGCGCAAACGTCACCTTTGTAAAGAAGCTCGGCGAGGACTGTCTGAAAGCCGTCACCTTTGAGCGCGGCGTGGAGGATTTCACGCTCGCCTGCGGCACCGGCTGCGGCTCTGCCGTCACGGCGCTGACGCTTATGGGCGAGGTCTCCGGCAGGGATGTAAGAGTACATATGCCCGGCGGGATGCTTGAAATAAGCCTTACCGCCGAAAACGGCACGGTACGCGACATTTTTATGACCGGCCCCACCGCACGGGTCTTTGACACGGAGCTCGGAGAGATCGACTGAATGAATAGAACGCTTCATCTTGACGGTCGGACAATCGAATATGAGCTTGAGCGAAAGCGTGTGAAAAACATCAACCTGCGCATACGTCCGGACGGTAGCGTATATGTATCCGCACCCAAAATCGCACCGACGGCGGTCATCGAGGCGTTCCTGCGCTCAAAGGGAGAGTTTATTTCGAGCGCTCTGGACAAAAAAAGAGAGCATACCGGCAGCGGAACGCTCTTCGTACTGGGGCGGGAGATTAATGACAGCTTCCCTACCGACGCCGCACGCGAAAAATGGCTGCGCGATCAGTGCATCGAGGTCGTCAGCGCCGTATTCAGCCGGGTCTATCCCGCTTTTGAGAAGGTCGGAGTCCCGCTTCCGGAGATACGCTGGCGCAAAATGAAAAGCCGCTGGGGGAGCTGTATGCCGACAAAGGGCGTCGTGACCTTCAACACCGCACTTATCCATGCGCCCGTCGAGTGCATAGAGCTCGTCGTCGTGCACGAGCTGTGCCACTTTCTCCACTGCGACCATTCCCCCGCCTTTCATGAGTGTATGACCCGCCTTCTGCCCGACTGGAAACAGAGACAGAAACGACTGCGTGAATTTGAAGGACTTTTAAGAGAGTGAGGAGCAAAATTTATGTCCATCTGTGTAATCGGTACCGTATTCGTTGACATCAAGGGCTTTCCGGAGGACAAGTATATCCCCGGCGGCAGAAATGCGGGCAATATCGTGACCGTGCACGGCGGCGTCAGCCGCAACGTGGCGGAGGATATCGCAAATGTCGAGCTCAGACCCACCTTCGTCTCCCTTGTGGACGATACTCCCCAAGGCGAGGAGGTGCTCAAAAAGCTCCGCGCCCACAAGGTCAACACCGACTATGTGCGCTCCGTACCCGACGGTATGGGCATATGGCTCGCCGTTTTCAACGAGGCGGGCGACGTGGTGGCCTCCATCTCCAAACGCCCCGACCCGACGGCGCTTTTAGAGCTGATAAAGGAAAAGGGCGACGAGATTTTTCGGGACTGCGACAGCATCGTCATCGAGTTCGACATCGACAAGGAGCTTATCAAGACCGTCCTCGCCTTTGCCGAAAAGTACGGCAAAAAGGTGTATGCGCTGGTCGCCAATATGAGCATCGCCATGCATCGGCGGGACTTTCTGCGCAGGATCGACTGCTTTGTGTGCAATCTGGAGGAAGCGGAGCTGCTTTTCGTAAAAAAGCTTGAGGGTCTGTCGACCGACGAGCTCCGCACAGAGCTTGTCTCCTGCATCGAAAGCGCCGGCATCCCCGCCATGGTCGTGACGCTGGGCGCCCTCGGCTCGGTTTACGCCTCTCTCGACGGCGAGAGCGGGCACTGTCCGGCAGAGGATGTGGACGTGCGCGACACCACCGGCGCGGGCGACTCCTTCTGCGCGGGTCTGACCATCGGTCTGACCTACGGCAAATCCCTGTGCGACGCCGTAAAGATCGGCACACGCCTCGCCGCCTCCGTCATACAGAGCTATGAGAACGTCTGCCCCCGCTTTCAGCCCATGGAGCTCGGTATCGAAATCCCCTGAGACCTTCCTGCCGCGTTCGCGTAAAAACGATCCGCGACAGCACCGGTGCATACCGATCTTCACCGAATTTAATACGAAGGGATCTTCAAAATGTCTCTTTCAGAATACATGGCTCTTGTGAGCCGGTACAAAACGCCCCTGATGGGGGTGAGCATATTCGCCATCGTGCTGTGCCACACGGGGATCATCCTGCCCGGCGCTTCGGGGTATCTCAAGTTCGGGCTGTGGGCGGTCAACATCTTCTTCTTTCTCTCGGGCATGGGCGCGTATCGCTCACTGAGCCGGAACGATGATACGGCGGCCTTTTATGCCCGCCGCTTCAGGCGCATATATATTCCTTATTTTCCGATAATTATTCTTTATTTTCTGATCATCGGAAAAAAGACCCTGACAAAATACGGCATTGTCTCTCTGTTCGTCCGGCTCTTCGGCAATCTGACGATGCTCGGCTGGGTCGGCGGTTCGGACGGGCAGTTCAACTGGTACCCGCAGGCGCTCGCGCTCGTCTATCTCGTCGCTCCCGCCCTCTTTGCCCTCGTGAAAAAATACGGCGGTGAGGCAAAAAAGCTCGCCTTTATCTTTTTCTTTGTCCTTTTCTCCCAGATATGCTTCATCGGCAGCAACTATCTGATAGCAACGTCGAGATTTGTCTTTTTCGTTCTGGGCATGGTATGCAGTGAAGCCGCAGAAAGAGGATGTAAGCTCAGACTGCCCGTTCCGCTGCTGCTCGTCGGGTGCGTTATAGGTCATTTCATCATGTATAAAAGCCTTTCCCTGCCGGAGGAAGCAAGCTGGAGATACGGTCTGCAGTGGCTGCCGGACATTTTCTCCGTTCTTGGAAATATGCTGATCCTGTGCGGATTTTTCAAGATCTGCGAAAAGCGCAGAGGACTCAGATGGTTCATGCTTGTCAACAACACCGCCGGACGGTATTCCTTTGAGATATTTCTTGTTCATATCGTTGTTTTCCTGCTCGTGCCGACGACACGCATCGAAGGCTTTTCCGTACAGGGAAGCGCGAATATCCTTTTGTGGCTCGCGGTATCCGTCATCGCCGTCTTTCTCGGCATAGGGTACGGGAGGCTCATTGAAAGGATCAGAGAGAAAAGCAAATGAAGCTTTGCGTCAAAAAACGAACTTCCCGCACGCCGCAGGAAGTTCGTTTTTTTAAGGCAATACCGCATAATGCGGCAAGAGCAGATGGCGAGAGAAAATGGGTTCTGATGAAGGCATTTTTTTGCAGGAATACTTTGTGTATTTCAAGAAAAAATGACAAAATCAGGGCACATTTTATCCGTCAGCTGCCGCAGACGTATTGTGCGGTGTTGCCTTAATATAAAAGTTTTTCTTTTACAAGATACAGAGCGCCCACAAGCACGATCTCCAGCAGGAAAACAAGGATCGCCCTGATCCTCTGAGAGCGGATATAATCGCTCATATCATCGTCGTCACCGCAGCGTTTTCTGAGCTTTATGTTCGAACGGACAAGATTGATCCAATAGAAAAAGAAGAAAAACAGAGCAAGAGCAATTCCCAACGCGGCCATAAGACCGTATATTTCCCTATCCAGCATAAAAATGACCTCTCCGTGATATTTCCTTAATAATACCCTTACATACAGCTTTTGTCAATGCACCGTCTGATTTAACTTCGAGCTCCGCTCTTTTTTTCAAGCATTCCGTCCTTGAGCTTCATAAGCTCCTCGCTCAGATCGACATAGTAGCTGTGGGGATTGGCAAAGCGCTTGACCTCCGGCCAGAGGGTGCTGACCTGATAGGCGCAGTAACGGCGTATCTCCTCCAGCTCCGGAAGCTCATAAACAAGCTCACCGTTTCGGAATATACATTTCTGCAGCTCTACGGCCTCAAAATTATCAAATACCTTTCTCTTCCAGCGGGCGTCGCTGTCGCAAAGCTCCAGAGGCTTCGTATCGTCCACGCTCTCATGGGCGAGGGTGATATAATCCGCCTCCGCCATGCCGGTATCGCGGTTAAACAGCCTGTAAACGCGCTTGAAGCCCGGATTTGTGATCTTTTCGGTATTCTCGCTGATCTTGATTTTCGGGATAAGCTCGCCGTTTTTCTCCACGGCACACAGTTTGTAGACCCCGCCGAAAACGCTGTGGCTGCGCGAGGTGATCAGTCTCTCGCCCACACCGAAGGAATCTATGCGTGCGCCCTGCCTTATGAGCTCGGCGATCAGATACTCGTCGAGAGAGTTGGAAACGGTGATGGCGCACTCCGTCCAGCCCGCCTTGTCCAACGCCTCACGGACCTTTTTCGTCAGATACGCCATATCTCCCGAGTCGATGCGGACGCCGCATTTTTTTATTCCCAGAGGCTTCAATACCTCGTCAAACGCCTTTATCGCGTTGGGCAGTCCCGAGCGCAGCACATCATAGGTGTCGATAAGCAGCACGGCGTTGTGCGGATATGTGCGGCAGTAGGCGAGGAATGCCTCCCGCTCACTGTCGAACATCTGTACCCAGGA
This sequence comes from Eubacteriales bacterium, assembly GCA_030531595.1. Classification (GTDB taxonomy): domain Bacteria; phylum Bacillota; class Clostridia; order Oscillospirales; family Oscillospiraceae; genus Limivicinus. The sequence continues at coordinate 11,543 of JAUNND010000053.1, forward strand.
GTGCGCCATCGTGCCCAGCGCCTTCACCCCGTAGATCTCATCGGACACGGTGCAGGCCGTGCCGCAGCAGCCGGCGATATATGCCGCTCTCGCACCGGTGACGGCGGCGGTGATGCCGTGGGCGCGGCGTGAGCCGAACTCCATGACGGCTCTGCCCTCCGCGGCGCGGCAGATGCGGTTTGCCTTGGTGGCGATAAGGCTCTGGTGGTTGAACTCCAGCAGGAAATAGGTCTCTAAAAGCTGCGCCTGTATGGCAGGCGCTCTCACCGTGATGACCGGCTCTCCGGGGAAGATGGGCGTGCCCTCGGGGATCGCCCAGATGTCTCCCGTAAAGCGGAAATTACTGAGATAGTCCAGAAATCTCCCGTCAAAAAGCTCTCTTGAACGGAGATATTCGATATCCTCTCGGGTAAAATGCAGCTTCGTCACATAGTCGATGATCTGTTCCAGCCCCGCCATGATCGCAAAGCCGCCGTTGTCCGGTACGCTTCTGAAAAATACGTCAAAATACGAGACCGTATTCTCCATTCCCGCTTCCAGATACCCGTTGCCCATGGTCAGCTCGTAAAAATCGCAGAGCATCGTTAAGTTTATTCCGTTGGCAGATTTCAGTTCTCCGATATCCATTTATCTTAAAACCTTCTTCTTTAGAGTGGAAAGCGGAAAGTGAAAAGTGGAATTTGCGGAACGGTCAAGACCGTTCCCTACGGTGCGGGTGGTCAGCGTCAGCGGTAAAGACCGTTCCCTACGTTGAAAGCGGGAAATTTCCACTTTCCACTTTATTTATTGTTGTACGCCTCGATGCCCTTTTTCAGAATGTCAACAGAGCGTTCGATGTCTTCACAGCAGATGGTATAGGCAAGTCTGACCTCGTTTTTCCCCTTGCCGGGAGTTCCGTAGAAGGGCTCGCCGCAGGCAAAGAGGACGGTGTCGCCGTTGTCGTCAAATTCGTTGAGAAGGAAGTTCTGCAGACAGTCCGCATCGTCCACGGGCAACGTGACCATGAAGTAGAACGCGCCCGCCGGCAGTGTGCATTTAATTCCCGGTATCTCGGTGAGCTTTCTGTACATCGTGTCGCGGCGTTTTTTATATTCTTCCTTCACGGCATCGAAATAGCCGTCGGGCAGAGTATAGAGCGCGGCGGCGGCTATCTGGTCGATTGTCGCAACGCATAGCCTGCATTGACACCACTTGAGCGCCTGCTCCATAAACTTTTCGTTTCTGGATATTACCATGCCTATCCTCGCTCCGCAGGCGGAAAAGCGCTTGGAAACGGAGTCGATGACGATGACATTGTCCTCATAGCCCTTAAACTGCAGTGCGCTCAGAAGCGGCTCGTCCGAGTAGACGAACTCCCTGTACACCTCGTCGCAGATAAGGAACAGCTCATGTTCCTTTACGACGTCCAAAATGAGTTTTAATTCATTTTCAGACAGAACATTTCCGGTGGGGTTGCCGGGGGATGTGAGGAACATGGCCTTCGTTTTTTCGGTGATGCACTTTTCTATCCTCTCCTTATCGGCGTAAGCATAGCCCTCGGAGGGAGAGGTCGGGATCGGTACGATCTTTGCGCCCGCCAGCGCAACGGAGGTGGCGTAGTTGGGATAATACGGCTCGGGGATTATGATCTCGTCGCCGTCGTCCAGAAGACAGGCAAGGATAAGCTGAAACGCCTCGCTGCCTCCGGCGGTCACAAGGATATCATCCCGCCCAAGCTCGGCGCCGATCTTTCCGTAATAGCCTCTCACGGCGTCCAGAAGCACCGGCATACCGTTTGAGGATACGTATTCAAGAACAGGGGCGCTGAAAGAACGCACCGTGTCATAAAATATCTGCGGCGTCTTCACATCGGGCTGACCGATGTTGAGGTGATATACCTTTATGCCGCGTGCCTTTACTCTCTCCTCCATGGCGCTGAATTTGAGCATAGGTGAGAGCTCACATTTTTCTATCTTTGATGAAAATCTTTTTTTCAATTTACTCCGTCCAGCCTTTTTTTATAATTCATTGTCATGCTTTATTGTATGATTATATCATACGCTATTTCATCAAATCAATAATAATTTTCGTTTCCGGACTGTTTTCACGGTGTATCCGTGTCTTCCTACTATATATATTTTATATCTGAAAATTACCCTTGAATTGTAACCTTTTTTTTGGTATAATAAAATGTAAAAATTTACGGAGGAAGCTATGAATTCATTAAATGACATCTGGCAGGTCATTCTTAAATATCTTTCCGCGCATGGGGTATCCGACACGGCGATCAGAACATGGTTCGACGACTCCGAGCCGGTAGAGATGGACGACTGCCGTTTTGTGATCCATACGGTAAACTCCTTTAAGAGAAACGTCATCAACGAGCGCTTCGAGCAGATGATAAAGGACTCTCTGAAGGAGCTGTTTGCCGCCGATTTTGATATAGAAATTCTGGCAGGAGACGAGATAAAGGATTATATAATCACCGAGAAGGAGGAAAATTCCCTCCCCGAGACGGCGGGATATACCTTTGACCGCTTCACGGTCGGCGCATCCAACCGCTATGCCCACGCCGCCGCGATGGCGGTTGCGGAAAAGCCGGGACAGGCATATAACCCGCTGTTCATCTACGGAAATTCCGGTCTCGGCAAGACGCATCTTCTGCTGTCCATCGGACAGTACATCCATCGGAAAAGTCCCTCAAAAAGGATCGTCTACATCAAGGGCGATGAGTTTACGAACAACATGGTCCGCTCGATCCGCAACGGCACGGCGGAGGAATTCCGTACCAAATACAGAAATGCCGATCTGTTTCTCGTCGACGATATACAGTTCATCGCCGGCAGACCGCAGACTCAGGAAGAATTTTTCCACACCTTCAACAATATATACGAGGCCGGCCATCAGATCGTCGTCACCTCCGACCGTCCACCCAAGGAGATGAGTCTTCTGGATGACAGACTGCGCACTCGCTTTGAGGGCGGTCTTATGGCGGATATCCAGCCGCCGGACGTTGAGACGAGAATGGCGATCACGAGAAACAAGGCGTCTCAGCTCGGTCTTGTGCTGTCGGACGCGGCGATCGTATACATCGCGGAAAAGATCACCGCCAATATCCGTCAGCTCGAGGGAGTCATAAAAAAGCTCACCGCCTATAAGGATATCCTAAACGAGGTCATAACGATCGAATCCGTTCAGAGGGCTATCAACGACGTTATACGCGACGGCGTCGTGATCCCGAAGCCCGAGGAGATCATCAGAGAATGTGCCCATTACTATCAGATCGACGAAAAGGACATCACCGGACAGTCACGATCTGCAAAGCCCACGATGGCACGTCAGGTGGCGATGTATCTGATGCGCTCACTGACAAATATGTCCTTAAAGGAGATCGGCGCGAGCTGCGGCGACAGAAATCATACCACCGTTCTCTCGTCCATACGTAAGGTCGAGGAGGGCATTAAGGCCAGCTCCGAGACCGCGGCGACAGTTCGGGATATAACCTCAAATCTAAATTCACAGCAGAGCTGAGACTTTAATGTTTTCAACACATGAATGTTGAAAATTTGATTGTCCGATGTTGATAATTTTTCCGACATTTTCCGTGTTTATAACCTTAAAATTTTCAACATTTTTTTCAACACGGATTTTCGCTTATCTTCGGCATTTTTTTGAGTTTTCAACAAAAATTTTGCCTACTACTTTTTCTACTAAAAATACTTACTTATTTACTTACACGCGGAGGATGTTTTATGAAATTCACCTGTGACAAGTACGAGCTGCAGCAGGCCGTCACGATCTGCTCGAGAGCGGCGGCAGTCAAAAGTCCCGTTCCGGCTCTGGAGGGTATTCTGATCACTGCGGGAGACAATCTCCGTCTCACCGGCTATGATCTTAAAGAAGGTATCTATACCGATATCGATGCGGACGTTGCGGAGTACGGCAGCATCGTTGTCAACGCAAGGCTTTTCGGAGAGATGATCCGCAAAATGCCCGACGGTACAGTAAGCTTTTCCGCAGACGAAAAGGATAACGTCTTTCTGAAATGCGGCAAGAACGAATACAAATTCATGGGAATAAGCACTCAGGATTATCCCGAGATCCCCGCGATCGACAGGATAAACAGCATGACCGTCCCCATGGCTATATTGAAGAGCATGATAAATCAGACCATTTTTGCCGTCGCCACGACCGATGTCAGACCCGTATATACCGGCGCTCTTTTTGAGGCGGAGGAAAAGCATCTGACGATCGTTGCAGTGGACGGTTACAGACTTGCGAGAAGAAGCGAAACACTTGAAAATTCAAAGATAGACAGCTGCACCTTTATAGTTCCCGCAGACTGTCTTTCGGATATAGAACGTATCTGTACCGATGAAGAGGGAGATGCGGACATATGCGTGGGTAAAAAGCATATATCCTTTACTCTCGGAAATACAGTCGTTGTGAGCCGCAAGCTTGAGGGTGAATTTTTAAATTACAGAAAATCCATCCCCACGGAGTTTGCCCATATGATCCTTGTCAATAAGAGCGATTTTGTCAATTCCATAGAGAGAGTCGGTCTTATCATCAGCGAGAAGAACAACAGCCCCGTGCGCATGACCTTCAACGACGGCAAGATAAATCTCAGATGCGTAAATCCGGTAGGCAATGCCGAGGACGAGTGTCCCTGTGAGGGCAGCGGCGACGGGATGGAGATCGGCTTCAACAACCGATATATGACAGACGCTCTGAAAGCGTCCGGCGAAGAAAAGCTGTATGTGTGCATAAATAATCCCTCCTCGCCCTGCATCATCAAGGCGGAGGATCAGACGGACAAATTTACGTATATGATACTGCCCGTGAGACTGAAAGCGTAAATTTATATTTGTAGGGCGGGGGCTCTGCTCCCGCCGTAACATGCGTAATATTCAACTTTTCGGCGGGAGCAGAGCCCCCGCCCTACGGAATAAAAGTGTTTGGAAAATAAGGATTATGGAAAAAATTAAAATAACTACAGAATATATAAAATTAGAGTCCTTTTTGAAGCTGGCAAGTCTGTGCATGAGCGGCGGCGAGGCGAAAAACGTTATTCTTGACGGACTTGTGAAGGTAGACGGCGAGGTATGCACAATGCGGGGAAAGAAGCTCCGCGGCGGCGAGGTCGTCGAATTTGACGGAAACGTCCTTACAGTGGAAAATGAGAATTGACCGACTTTCACTGAACGGCTGGCGGAGCTATGAGCTTGAGCTTATAGATTTTGCACCGGGCACGAACGTGATATGCGGCGAGAACGCAAACGGCAAGACAAATCTTTTAGAGGCTGTGTATCTGACGGCGACCGGCAGGAGCTTTCGCACGAGATTTGACAGGGAGCTTGTCGGCTTTGATTTCTCCGAGGCAGAGATACTCTCGGAGGTTTACAGCCATGAGCGCTCTCAGACGGTCAGAATACGGCTGCACCCGGGACAGACGAAGCGCATCACGGTAAACGGTGTAAAAAAGACCGCCTCGGAGCTTTCGGAGACGGTGAACGTCGTGCTTTTCAGTCCGGATGATCTCAATCTGATCAGAGACGGGGCGGCGGTGCGCAGAAAGCTGCTGGACAACGCCATAAGTCAGATAAGACCGAAATACGCGTCTATTCTCTCCGATTTTAATAAGCTCTACGAAAATAAGAGCCGTATCCTCAAGGACTGGCGGGAAAAGCCGTCGCTTCTGGACACGCTGGACGATTTTTCCGACGGCATGGCGAGAGCGGGCGCACAGCTTATCCGTTACAGAGCCGCCTTCACTTCAAGACTGAATGAAGCTGCCGTGCCGATACACGGCGATTTTTCCGGATCGGGAGAAAGACTGAAGATCGATTATAAAACGATAAGCACCGTAGATGACCCCTTCGCTTCGGCAAAGGAGATATATTATCGGATATGCGAGCATCAGGAGAGACACAGACAGGCGGAGATCGACGCGGGACAGTGTCTGACGGGCGTGCACAAGGACGATCTTGAGATATTCATAAACGGGAGAGAAGCCCGCGCCTTTGCCTCTCAGGGGCAGGCAAGAACGGCGGCGCTCTCCGTAAAGCTTGCAGAGCGCGAGATATTTCTTGCGGAGACCGGCGAATATCCTATATTGCTGCTTGACGACGTACTTTCCGAGCTGGACGCGAAAAGACAGGAATTTGTCCTCAACCGCATCGGCGGCGGACAGACCCTCATCACCTGCTGCGAGGACGAGCAGATCTCCTCCCGCACGGGCGGAAAAGTGTTATTTGTAGAAAAAGGCAAAGTGAGATGAAGAATTAGGAATTAGGAATTA
>JAUNND010000054.1 GCA_030531595.1 Eubacteriales bacterium
CGCAAAGTGCAAATACCATGCACAGTGCCAGAACGAGTGCTAAGAACTTTTTCATGTTTTTCCTCCTGAGAAAAATTTTTTTATATGATCCGTATTTTTACGGCTCATTACTGTATTGCTTAGAACAGAATACGCAATTATTTATTTTTGGAAGCCTTTGTTTTAAGAATATCTACCAAAGTCGCGCCGATCAGGACAAGACCGGTGATGATCTGCTGCCAGTTGGCCTGAAGTCCGATATACGGCAGACCGGTCTTGAGAAGGCAGATGACGAAAACGCCGATAAACGCGCCTGTTATGCTGCCGTAGCCGCCGGTCGCACCGACGCCGCCGACGATCGCACCGCCGATAGCGTCCAGCTCAAAGCCGGCGCCTGTGCCTGGCTGAACGGTGGCGAAGATCGCCGAATACGCTATCGCCGCAAGACCGGCGAACAGTCCGGATATCACGTATGCCATGATGTGGTAGAACTTCACGTTGATGCCGGAGAGCTTGGCCGCTTCCTTATTGGAGCCTATGGCCAGAGTATAACGTCCCATCTTCGTGTGATTAAGAACGAACGACATTATGATCACGATCAGCACCATCCACAAAAATCCCAGAGGATATTTTGTGCCGTTGACCGCCAGCTTGAAGAAGCTTCTGAACTGTCCGCCGGGGGCACTTGCCACCGGCCATGAAATGCCGTAGTTTTTTGAGCACAGCGAGCCGAGACCGCGCGTCATCATACAGGTACACAGCGTTGCGAGAAACGGCGGAAGATCCATAATGGCTATAAGAACGCCGTTGAGAGCGCCGATGGCGCAGCCGAAAGCGACAGCCACGAGCAGTCCTGCCCATGTAGGCCAGCCGCAGTGTACGACCAGATAACCACCCGCAAGGGAGTAGCAGATAAGTCCGGTGCCGATTGACAGGTCAACTCCGCCGGTGATCAGCGGGAAGGTAACGCCGATAGCCATAAGAACTATATAGTATGAATAGTCAAGCAGGGAAAGAACCGTAGTATATTTTCTGAAATTGGGGCTCTTTATCGCAAAGAAGATCGCAAGAGCGATGACGACAAAAAGGACGATGACCTTCTGGCTCAGCGGTTTTCTTGTTTTAACTTTCATTTTGTCATCCTCCTTTACATATTGATGTCACGGGTCGCAAGATCCATGATGGCCTCCTGTGTGGCCTTCTCTATGGGCAGCTCGCCGGTCTTCTTGCCTTCGCACATGACAACGACTCTGTCGCTCATTCGCAGTATCTCAGTCAGCTCCGAGGAGATCATGATAATGGACTTGCCCTCTTCGGTAACGAGCTTGTTCATCAGCTTATATATCTCGCTCTTTGCGCCGACGTCAATGCCGCGGGTAGGCTCATCGAATATCAGGATATCACAGTCACGCACAAGCCACTTTGCCAGAACGACCTTCTGCTGGTTGCCGCCGGAGAGGTTGACGACAAGCTGTTCAACACCGGGGGTCTTGATGTTGAGCTTGTCCACATACTCTTCCGCAACCTTCAATTCCGACTTTTTATTGATGAAGATGCCGTTCATGTATTTTTCGAGGGTCGCCATGGTGGAATTCTCGGCAACTGTCTTCTGAACAACGATACCGAAGCGTTTTCTGTCTTCAGAGAGATAACCGAGACCGTGCTTTACGGCATCGGAGGGGCTCTTGATGACGACCTTCTCGCCGTTTATGTAGATATCGCCGCTCTCGCTGGGGTCTGCACCGAAGATCGCACGGGCGGTCTCGGTTCTTCCCGCACCCATCAGACCGGCAAAGCCGAGGATCTCGCCCTTTCTCAGTTCGAAGGAAACGTCCTGCACCATACGGCCGGCGTTGAGGTGTTCGACCTTGAGTACAACGGGCGCATCCGCGGGAACGGTGGAACAGGATTTCGGGTCTTCGTAAATGACGCGCCCGACCATCATATTGATGATGTCTTCCTTGGTGCAGTCCTTTGTAATGAGAGTGCCGACGTAGGTTCCGTCACGCATGACGGTGACGCGGTCGGTGATGCGCTTTATCTCGTCCATTCTGTGGGAAATGTAGACGATACCGAGCTGGCGCTCTCTCAGGTCTTTGATTATCTTGAAAAGCTCTTCGATCTCGGCGTCGGTGAGAGCCGAGGACGGCTCGTCAAAGATAATGACCTTGGCGTCCTTGGAAATTGCCTTGGCGATCTCACACATCTGCTGTTTGCCGACGGTGAGCTTGCTCATTGTCTCGCGGGGGTCGATGTCGATATTAAGTCTCTTGAAAAGCGCCTCGGAATCGGCGATCATCTTCTTGTCGTCAACACGGATGCCTTTCATTGGCTCACGGCCGACAAAGATATTCTGTGCAACCGTCAGATGACCCATCATGTTCAGTTCCTGATGGACGATGATCACGCCCGCGTCCTGCGCCTCTCTGGCGTTGTGGAACTCGACCTCTTTGCCTTCAAAGATGATGGAGCCGGAATCTTTGGTATAAATACCGGTGAGCACCTTCATAAGCGTCGATTTTCCCGCGCCGTTTTCGCCCATGAGCGCGTGAACCTCGCCTTTGCGTACATCAAAGCTGACTTTGTTCAGCGCGTGAACGCCGGGGAAGGATTTGTCTATATCTTTAAGCTCTAAAATAGTTTCGTTCATTATACTCGCCTCCTCAGTTCTTTCTGCGTCTGGCGGCGATGTCTATGTACACAGCCACAATGACTATAATGCCGGTGAGGATAAGCTGATAGTCCTTGGTAAAGCCCATGGCCAGAATACCCTCCTGCAAAAGGGAGATAACGAACACGCCCAGAACCGTGCCCGCGATGGAGGCGACACCGCCCGCCATCGAGGTACCGCCCATGACCGCGCCCGCGATGGCCTCGTTGTTATACTGGTCGCCGTAGCCGGGCTGAACGGTGGTATACGCACCCACGAAGAAGATGGAAGCGATGCCGACGAGAACGCCGCAGATAACGTAGGCAAGCATACAGTATTTCTTGACGTTGATGCCGGAAAGGCGTGCGGCCTCGGAGTTGCTGCCGAGGCAGAGGATATAGCGCCCGGTCTTGGTCTTGCCCATGAGGATGCCGCATATCAGTGCGATAAACAGCAGGATAAAAAGACCGACGGGAACATTGCCGATCTTGACGAGCTGACGGTACCAGCCGCCCTCCGCAAGCTGCGGCCAGCTCACGGACTGAGTCTTTGTGAAGACGGAGGCAAGACCCTTGGCAATATTCATGCTCGCCATGGACACGATGAAGGGAGCCACCGACAGATAGGAGACAAGAAATCCGTTGAAGATACCGAACAGCAGACCCACACCCACAGCCAATGCCAGTGCCGCGCCCATAGGCACACCGTAGGACTTGAGGCAGTAGCCGGAGATAAGCGAGCAGCAGAACATCACGGGGCCGATCGAAAAATCAATGCCGCCGGTGGCAATGACAAAAGTGACGCCCAGAGACAGAAAACCGAGGAAATACGCATAGTTGAGGGAGCTTACAAGTCTGGACAGACCTAAAAACTTCCACTTCGTAACGATACAGAAGAACAGATACATGAGCAGCAGTACCAGAACAAGCATGATCCTGTTGATACCGACTTTTTTCACGAAGGGATTTTCTTTCAGTTTATTCAAATCGAACCATTCCTTTGCTGAGTTTTCTTGTGTAAAGCTGACTGTTATTATATTATAATTATCTTTTTTTCGCAAGTGCTTTGTATAATTTTCATCAAAAAACTGCTTTGCCTTCTCTTCCTCCGAGACACCGGATGCGTATGGCGGGCGTTAAAAAATCCGAGGAGCCGAAGCTCCCCGGAGTAAGTTGATCTGACTGAAAATTACAGGATGTCGATCCATGCATCAACGGTATCCTTAGTGAAGGCGTTGAGCTTGTTGAGGAACAGAACAGTGCCGCCGTCGTCCTTCTCGACAACTTCCAAACCCTCAAATTCGGGAACGGTGAAGGTGTCACCGACAGCACCGGTGGCTTCGCCATTGATCATGGCAACTGCTGCATAGCCGCAGACGTAGCCGAGCTCGATGGGGTTCCAGAGGTAGGTGGCGTCGCAGATACCAGCCATGATGTACTCCTTCATGTCGGAAGCGAGGGTCAGACCGGTGACCTTGATCTGATCTGCAAGACCTTCGTCCTGTACGCACTTTGCAACTGCGGGAGCGCCGTTGGTGGTGGGAACGATCAGACCCTTGATGTCGGGATTGGCCTTCAGGAGAGCGAGGGTAACGTCGTAGGACTTCTGGTACTCGTCATCGCCGTAAACAACGCCTGCATACTCGATATCCTTGTATGCTTCGTCATTTTCAAGAGCTTCCTCGATGAAGCTGATCCAGAGGTTCTGGTTAGGAGCGGTTGCACCTGCGGAGACGATGGCGATCTTGCCTGCGCCGCCGATGGACTCAACGATGGAGCGCAGCTGCTGGAGACCGATTTCCTTTGCGGAGGCGGGCTCTACGTCGAGGTCACGGCCTTCTGCTGCAACGGGAGCGTCCCAGGACAGGACCTTGATGCCCTCTTCACGGGCCTCGTTCAGAATGTCAACCAGACCGTCGGCATCGTTTGCGGAAACGCACAGAGCGTCAACGCCCTTGTCGATGTAGTTCTGGATGATACGGATCTGACCGTCGTTGGAGCCGTCTTCGGGACCGTCGTGCTCGAAGGTGAAGCCGAGCTCTTCTGCTGCCTTCTCAAAACCGGTGACACCGGCCTGGAAGTAGGGGTTGCCGGACTGCTTGTAGACAACACCGATGTAGAGACCTTCACCGGCTTTTGCGTCGTCTGCGCAGGCAATTGCGGACAGGGAGAGAACCATTGCGAGTGCGAGGAGGATTGCAAACAGTTTTTTCATTTTGGGTATTCCTTTCTTATTTTTCCGCGCTGAGCGCGGGATTTACAAATCAAAGCGGCATATTATGCCTGTCAATGTCATTAAGTTAGTATTTTTTCGTAGGGCGGGGGCTTCTATCTCCCCCCTTTTGTCGGCAAAGCCGACATTTCCCCCGCTGGGGGAATCTTCCCGCCGAAAAGTTGGATGTTCTGTGACGTTACGGCGGGAGCAGAGCCCCCGCCCTACGGACGCAGTTGCCTTAACTTAGCGACATTGATTATGCCTGTGCGTGCTCTTTTTCTATGGCATCGTGCTGTGCCTTGAGCTTTCTTGCCTTGGAAATATCGTTTACGATGTTGGGAAGAAGAACCGAGAGTATAAGTACGACGCCGACGGACAGGTTGACCGTACTGTCGACAAGGCTGAACACCGTGCCCAGACCCTTTTTCAGCAGTCCGAAGATTATCATACTGATAATAACGCCGATAACATTGCCCTTGCCGCCGTCGGTCGAGAAGCCGCCGAGGACCGCCGCCGCTATCGCGTACATCTCATAGCCCTCCATTGCGTCGGCACGGATGGAGCCGGAGGACGCGGAAGCCACATAGAAGATGGCGGTTACAGCAGACATAAGACCGGTCACGGCAAAAACTATGATCTTTATCCTGTCCACCTTAATTCCGCTGTAACGGCTGGTCACGGCGTTTGTACCGACGGCGAACAGCTTGCGTCCGCCGGTGGTATGGTGGAGAATGATATAGAACACTATCGCAAAGCCCAAAAACCAGAACAGAATGACAGGGAACTTTATTCCGGCAATCTTCACGTTGTTGCTGAGGACCTTGATGGAGTTGAAAACATCGTCGCCCTTGTAGACGAGAGTGTTTCCACCGAGGAGCAGATAGCACATACCGCGGAAGAACAGCATCGTCGAAAGCGTGATTATCATTGCGAACAGCTCTTTGAACTTTGTGATAAGCACACCGTTCAGCGTACCGCACAGTGTACCTGTGACAAGTCCGGCAATGATAGACAGTGCTAAAGCAAGCTTTGCGTCCATTCCGCCGGCGGTGAATTTGCCGTAGAGCACAAACAGCACGGACGCGCTCAATGCGCCGGTGGCACCGACGGAGATATCGATATCGCCCATCGCCAGAACCATCATCATGCCCAGCGTCATAAAGCCGTAGAGCATATACGGCTGAAGTCCGGGGATAAGCTGCTTTAAGCCGAATGCCGCCTTCTTATACTGTCCCGCCGCAATATTGGACTGATCCTTCAGCGAGAACACAGCCCAGAGTACAATAAGCAATACGACCAGCAGCATTTCCCATGTCAGCAGGGATTTTATACCTTTTTTCTTTTCCATCAGATATTCCTCCCCAGCAGATCCTGTTTTGCCGCCATACGCTGAAGCATTGCATTGAGCAGTATTGCAAGCAGAATGAGAATGCCTTTTATAAGCTCGGATATCATGGTGTTGGAAATGAACACCTGCGGGATGGCACTGTTGATAGTGGCTATCATCAAAGCGCCGATCACGACGCCGGAGACCTTGCCGTAACCGCCCGTGACCGCAACTCCGCCCAGAACGCAGGCTGCAATGACGAACATTTCTTCACCCGTTGCGGAGCCTTTTTCAATGGCGTTATAAAAACCCGTCCACATTACGCCCGCAAGACCGGCGGTCGCGCCGCAGATGGTGTGCGCTATGAGCTTTATTCTGTTAATATGTACGCCTCTGACCTGTGCCGCGACGCCGTTGGAGCCGACCGCATAGATATTGCGTCCGGTGCGGGTGTAGCGCAGGAACAGCCATGTAAGAAGCGTTACGCATACCGCTATCCATACAAGGATCGGAAGACCGATAAAGTTTTTAAGGATGAAGCCGCGAAACTCCGGCGTAAGGTCGGTGGGATTTATCTTGTTGAGTCCCAGCAGCCATTCCATCGGAATGAGTGCTCTGGCGATATAGTTCATGCCCAAGGTCGCGATTATCGGAAGAACACGTCCCCAGCCCATAAGCACACCGCTGACCGCGCCGAAAACGGCGCCGACAAGAATGGCAACGACAAACATCATGGGAATGGAGCTTATATATCCATCACGCATCAGCATACCGGTCAGAGAACCGGTGAACGCAAGCAGACCGGCGACCGAGATATCGATGGAGCCGATAAGCAGCACGCACAGCATTCCGCACGCCATGACAAGATCAATGGACGCGCCCTTGAGAATGTTGATATAGCTGTTTTTCACAAACCCGGGGACAATGACGGAAACCACTATAATGAGCAGTACGAATATAAGAACGAGCGGCAGCTCACGGTACTGGCTCATTACGGAAAAGAGAGAACTTTTTTTCTTGTTTTCCATTTCAGTTTCCCCTTTCCTGCGGCATTGCCGCGGCAAGTATCTGATTTTGAGTGAGACCCTTTGCGTCAAACTCGGCTGTCATGTGTCCTTCGCTCATAACATATATGCGGTCGGACATATTCATGACCTCCGGCATTTCAGAGGATATCATCAGAACCGCGATGCCCTGCGAGGCAAGCTCCGCCATTATCTCATATATCTGCGCCTTGCTTCCCACGTCCACGCCCTTTGTAGGCTCGTCGAGGATTATTATCTTTGAGCTTGCGGCAAGCTGCTTTGCTATGACGACCTTCTGCTGATTGCCGCCGGAGAGAGTATCGGCAAGAGTCTCCGAGCTGGGAGCACGTACCCTCAGCTCCTTATGATATTTGTCTCCGACTTCCTTCTCCTTCGCGGTCGAGAGGAATGCGCCCTTTTTCATGTCCTCCAGAACAGGGAGAGTTATGTTATTGCAGATAGACCACGGAAGCAGAAGACCCTGTTTATGTCTGTCCTCGGGAAGAAGGCTCAGACCCATCTTCATCATCTGTTCGGGAGTAGAGTTCGTGCACTTTTTGCCGAACATATACACTTCTCCCTCGCTTGCCTGAGCGATACCGAAGACAGTCTCCGCAAGCTCTGTACGTCCCGCGCCGACAAGTCCGGTAAGACCGACTATCTCTCCGGCGCGGAGGCTGAGGCTTACATCGCGGAAAAAGCCCGTGCGGCTGAGATGCTCTACACGAAGTACCTCTTCACCGATATTCGGATGTCTTTCGGGGTAGTAGGCGGCTATGTCGTGACCGACCATATTATGTACGAGCATGGCGGAATCCACATGATCCTTTTCCATATCCCATGTGCCGACATACTTTGCGTCACGGAAAACGGTCACGCGGTCAGCCAGATTGAAAATATCCTCAAAGCGGTGAGAGATAAGAATGATCGCGCAGCCCTTGTCACGCAGACGGCGGGCGATATTGTAGAGATCTTCACTCTCCTGCTTGGAAAGAGCCGCGGTAGGCTCGTCCATGATGAGAATGCGTGCGTTCTGGCTCAGAGCCTTGGCTATCTCGACAAGCTGCTGCTGTGCAACGGAAAGAGAGCCGACAGAAGCCTTGGGATTGATATTCGCGCCCACTGACTCAAGAAGCTTTTTTGCCTCGGCGTTGGCTTTTTTCCAGTTTATAAAAGGACCGGTCATAAACTCGTGTCCGATGAAAATATTCTCCGCAACACTCAGATCGGGGTAGGATGCGGCGTGCTGGTGGATCGCGGCGATGCCGTATTTCTGAGCAACTATCGGGTCACTCATCACGACCTTTTCCCCGTCGAGGATAATTTCACCGCCCTCCGGCTGATGAACGCCGGCAAGCACCTTTATAAAGGTGGACTTGCCCGCACCGTTCTCACCGGCTATCGCGTGTATCTCGCCCTCTCTCAGCGTAAAGTGCACGTCGTCAAGTGCCTTGACGCCGGGAAAGATCTTGGTGATATGATGCATTTCAAGTAGATTTCCTGGCATGGCTTTTCTCACTCTCTATGAATAATTAAGTAAATTATAAACGAGTTTACCCGATTAATCAACAGATTGCTTTATCTTTTAGAAAGAACGTCTTTTTCATACTGTTTGACATCTGTGAGCATATCGGTGGAAATGCCCTTTGTCATGCAGTAGTAATCCCACACCGCGCCGAAGGGCAGGGTCTTGCGCTCCTCCTGAAGGGCAAGACGGGAGGTGTAGTCGCGCTCATACTCAGCCTGACGGATGGCGGCGGGAGCGAGGCAGGCGTTAAGGATAGCCTTTCTCGCGTTTCTCATGCCGACAGCCCACGCTGCAACGCGGTTGATAGAGGCGTCAAAGTAGTCAAGACCGATAAATGTCCTGCTCTCAAAGCCGTTGAGGATTATTTCGTCCATGATCTTCTGCAGCTCATCATCGAGAATTATCACATGGTCGCTGTCCCATCTTACGGGGCGGGAGACATGGAGGATGACATTATCAACAAACTGTAAAACGGCGGATAATTTGGCAGAGATGACCTCGGTGGGGTGGAAGTGACCCGCATCGAGAGTATATGCAAGACCCTTCTTCACGGCGTAGCCGTAGGAATACTCATGGCTTGCAACGGTGTAGCTTTCAACGCCCACGCCGAAAAGCTTGGACTCTATGCCGCAGGGGACAAGCTTTTTGTCGATGTCGGCGGCGAAAACTTCGTCCAGAGATTCGGTCATCAGATCGCGGTGTTTTTTGGTGTCGGCGGTCACGTCCTTGTAGCCGTCGGGCATCCAGTAGTTGACGGCGCAGGGCTTGCCGAGCTGCTTTGCAAATTCAAGACCGATCTCGCGGCAGCGTTTGCCGTGCTCTATCCAGAACCTTCTTGTATCCGCGTCATAGCTTGAAAGGGAGAAATCGCCGTCCATTTTAGGATGTGAGAAGTAGGTGGGGTTGAAGTCAAGTCCCATGCCCTGCTCTTTGGCGAAATCGACCCAGTTCTGGAACTGCTCGATGGTGTAAGCGTCGCGGTCTACCTTTTTGCCGTTCTTCTCGGCGTAGCAGGCGTGCATATTGAGCTTGACCTCACCGGGAATGAGGCTCTTTGCAAACGCAATGTCGCTTCGCAGTTCTTCGGCGGTTCTCGCCCGTCCGGGGTAGTTGCCGGTGGTCTGTATGCCGCCGGTCAGAGCGTCGGAGCCGTCAAAGCCGATAACGTCGTCACCCTGCCAGCAGTGCATGGACACGGGGATGGCGTCCGCCTTTTTCATTGCCGCCTCAACATCAACGCCCATATCGGCATAGACCGCTTTTGCATATTCATAACCTCTGACAATAAGATCTTCTTTTTTCATAGCGTTCTCCTTTTATATAAGTGTAGGGAACGGTCTTGACCGTTCCGCCCAACCGCGCTTATCAGGGATCAAAGAAAAATACCTGCTCCATGAGCGGCTGTGCGCCGGTGACAGGGTCCATATCCATTTTCATAACGTCCTTCATGTACTCGTTCCATCTGTCCACAACAGGACTTTCAGCCTGTATGCGGGCAGCCTCGGCAACGCTGTCGCACTCATAGTAGCCGAAAAGGTCGTTTCCGACATTCCAGATCGTATAATTTCTTATTCCCGCCTTTGCAAGGACTTCCTTCATTTCGGGCCAGATATTGTCATGGCGGAATTTATATTCTTCCAGTTTCCCGGGCAGAACCGTAGCTTTCCATGCGTAGCGTTCCATATGTGCCTCCTGTTGTCAGTTATTAGGGAAACGCTGATTAATTCGCCGAGAGCAGATGGCGAGAAAATTTGTGTTCTGACGACGGCACTTTTTTGCAGGAATACTTTGTGTATTTCAAGAAAAAGTGACTAAGTCAGAGCGCAAATTGTCCGGCAGATGCCGAAGGTGAATTATTCAGCGGTTCCTTAGTTATTAGCTAATAGCTAAAATCGCGTTTCACAATCTTGACATTTGCCGAGTACTTTCTTGGGAAAAGAATTGACAATAATTTAACGGCAATTATCTGAGTATTGTTGTGAAACTGCACAAATTTTTTGTCTGTTTTTTGTGAAGTATTGCATTTACATTGACTATTTTGTATAATACCATTAATCGTAAAGTTAATCGATGAACTTTCTTGCTGTGTTTTTACACTATCTTGACATTTGCGGTGTAAGGAAATGGAAACCAAACTCAAATATGAACTTGATCTTGACCCCCGCTCCCGCTGGAATATGATCTCCGCAACTATGGGCGCAAAGGCGAGCCTGCTGTATATGCAGGAGGTGGGCGATTTTATTGCCGGAAAAAACTACTATACGACCCGCGAAGGCTTCGATTCATATCTGATAAAGCTCACTGTCTCCGGCTGCGGAGTGCTGAACTATGAGGGCAGCGAATATCAGGTGCCGGTCGGTAAATTCTACTGGATCGACTGCCGGAAATGGCACGACTACCGCACCTCCGGCGACGACTGGCACGTGCTCTGGGTGCATTTCTACGGCGCGGCGGCAAAATATTATTATGAGCTGTTCCTTGTCAACAACGGCGGAAAGCCTTTGGGCAGTCTCCCTGTCGGTTCTCCGGCGTATTCATATATTCATTCGCTCCTTGAGCTGAGTCCGACGGAAATGAGCCAGCAGGAGATGGATATAAGGGCGGCAACGCTTCTGACCCGCCTCGTTGAAGAGTGTATCCTCTGCGCCGCCGACAGTCGGGGCGATACGGCGATACCGGAGAGTCTTCGCGGTATGCAGCTTTATCTGGAGGAGCATTACCGCAGTAAAATAACTCTTGAGTCCCTCGGCACGATTTTTTCCATGAATCCGTGCTATCTGCAAAAGCAGTTCAAGCGATATTTCGGGCAGTCCCCGACCGAATATCTCATTTATCTGCGCATGACACACGCCAAGGAGCTTATGCGCACCACCCATTTATCCATCGGTGAAATATCCGAGAAGGTCGGCATTGAGAGCGTGAATTATTTTACCCGCCTTTTCAAATCGCAGGAGGGGCTGACGCCGCAGGAATACCGCAGACTCTGGCCCATTATTTCCGGCGAATAAAGCCCGTTCAACACATCTCTCCGCACATCCTGTTTTTTCCGCTCGAAAAGCGTTTCTTTTAGTTGACATAAATCAGTTGCACGTGGTATATTATTAAAGGCAACCTCTAATAATTCGATGTGTTCAGATTGCGCAGAGATTTTTTCGGCAGATGAAATAAAAAGCGCAGGGAATACTTTGTGTATTTCCGAGCATTTTTATGAAATATGACGGAAAAAGCTCAAGCAAGATGAGCACAGGAGAATTTTTAGAGGTGCCCTAAAAACAGAAAATCCCGCAAAAAAGGAGCGTTAAAATATGAACAGAAATATAAAGAAACTGGTCTCCGTTCTTTTGTGTCTGGTACTGGCGGCGTCTATGAGCACGGCCGCGTTTGCCGGTCTTGAGACGACCACGGCTCCCGAAGAAACCGGCAGCGATACGGACAGCATAATCGACAAAGAGGCTCTCGGGGCACAGGTTCAGGCGCTTGTCGACCGATATGCGGCGGCGAACAGCATAAAAGCCTCTCAGGTCAGTATCGCATATACATATCTTGCCACCGGCGATACATGGTTTCTCAATCCCGATACATGGTATTACTCCGCAAGTCTCTACAAGGTGCCGCTGATGATGATCCTTGCCGAGCGGCAGGCAAAGGGGGAGCTTTCGCCCGATTCCATGATCGAGAATACCTCTCTTGCCGATACCGAAACCGCAGCGCTGGTCTATTCCAACAATGATGTGGCGCACGCTTCTCTGCGCTATATAAGCGGCAAGACCGACAAAAAGGAATCCGAGAAGGCGACCAGACCGCTGTATATGGCATATTCCGATCTGCCCGAAAACTATTATCACTCCGATTTCGTTAATTACAGCTATTTCTCCGCACGTTTCATGAACGACGTGATGGAAACGCTGTATGACGAGTCCTCCAGCTTCCCCAATCTGATCGATCTTCTCAAGCAGGCTGAGCCGGGGAAATATCTGCGTCTTAATCTGGGAGATACATACCAGATCGCTCAGAAATACGGATACTACAAAGATTCGCGGCAAACGGTCTGGAACAATATTACCGGTATCATCTATACTCCCAACCCCATTCTTGTCACCGTCATGACGGCTGATGCCGCGAAGGGCGAGCAGTTTATGGGCGAAGCGGCAGAGCTTTTTGTAAACTATACTCTTGAGCTGGATTCACAGCTTGAAGCGCACAGGCAGCAGCTCGCTCTGGCACAGGCTCAGGCCGAAGCCGAAGCAAAGGCACAGGCCGAAGCCGAAGCGCAGGCCGCTGCCGAGGCTCAGGCAAAGGCCGAGGCCGAAGCTGCCCAGCGCAAAGCCGAGCAGGAGCAGGCAGTAAAGCAGGCCGAGAAGATCGAGCGTGCCGACGCCCGCAAGGAGAGCATGGGCAAGATCCTGAAATACGTCGGATATGCAGGCGGCGCAATACTGTTTATTCTGGTGCTTGTAGGCGTATTCACCTCGGTTCGCAAACGCAGGGTAAAGGACGAGGACGAGTTTGACTCGGAGCGTGATGACGGCTATGACGATTTCGATTATGAGAAAGCGCCGAAGGCAAAGCGCTTCTTCCGCCGGAACCGCAGAGGCGATGACGATGAGGATGACGAGCCGGATGATGATCTTGACGACGAAGAGCTCGATGATGAAGAACTTGATGACGAAGAGGAAGATAACGCTCCCCGCTTTGTAAGAGCGTCCGCAAGGAAGACCTATTACGACGATAATGACGTAAATACCCCCGACGTGGAAGAAGGCTCCGTGAATAAGCGTTTCGCGGAAGATGACGCTGAAGATGAAGTTGAAGACGAAGATGAAGCCGAAGACGAAGAGCCCGTAAAGTCCGGCAGATTTAAGGGCTTCCCGAGCTTCAGGCGCGGCGCGTCCGAACGCTTTGAGGAAGATGAAGACGACGTTCCTCCCGCTCGCACTTCGCGCTCCTCCGGAGGATATGTCCCGAAGCACTGATCAAAATGAAAAAGCTGATTTCCATTCTTCTTATTCTTGCTGTCTGTGCCGGCATCCTCTGCGGCTGCGGTCAGACAGCAGGCTACGGCGTTTCATCGGTGCTGACACTGGTTTCTCAGGATTATTCCCTCGCTTTCAGAAACGATGACCCTGTATATTTTTACGTTACGGCGGCGCTTGAGGTCCTTGCCGCTGACGGGACCGTCGACCGGCTCGCCTCCAAGTGGTTCGGTCAGAACATTCTCAGCTTTGACAGAAATCCCGATGCGCTTTCCATCCTGACTCCCCCTGAGCCCCGCACACTGATCATCGGTCTCGATATCAATTCCTTTCCCATGGCTTACATCTCCTCCGGTACCTTCTGGGGCTTTGATGTGGAGCTGGCAAATGCCGTCTGTGCAAAGCTCGGCTGGGCGCTGCAGATGCAGTCCATTGAAAAAGAAGATGCTTACATAGAGCTTTCCTCCGGCAACATCGACTGTGCGTGGGGCGGTATCGTTATCACGCAGGAGGATCTGGACGGGAAAAGGCTGACTCAATACGGTCCATATGCCCACAATGATATTGTGATCGCCGCACGCGCCGGTACGAATGTTTCAACGAAAATGAAGCTCAACGGCAAAACCATGTGTATGAGTTCAACGAGCGAAGCAATGGATGCTCTGAACACCGATCCGACCCTTTCGAAGCGTCTCGGTCAGGTGACCCGTCTAGCGGGAGGCACAACGGAGTGCTTTGAAAACCTGTACGCCGGAAAATGCGACGTCGTTCTCACCGACTCCACCGCGATCTATTATTTCAACTGTCATTAAAGCATCAAGCCTCCGCGGAAGTATCCGCGGAGGTTTTTTACAGCTCTTCGGGGAGAGCAGAGATAAAAAGCTCCCCGAAGTCAGAAGACCCCGGGGAAAGAGTTTTGTGGGATAAAGATATGAGCCTGGCCGTTTGGCCAATTGGATAAGCTGTGAGATTATAATAATCTTTTTCGTTCATTTTGTAAAGAGCGAAGGAGCACTACTTTTGTCGAATGTATATTTTTTTCTCTTCCGGTTACAATATCTTTTGATATCGTCTGAGAGGAGTTTTTTATATGTTAATGGATCGTATAGCCCTTACCCTCGCCATCATCGGCGGCATCAACTGGGGCAGTGTCGGACTTTTCCGCTTTGACCTCGTGGCATGGCTCTTCGGAGGTCAGACCTCGACCGTCAGCCGCGTCATCTATACGCTGGTAGGTCTGTCCGCGCTGTGGTGTGTTTCGCTGCTTTTCAGAACGGACGCGGTCAACGACGAGGGTGTTTGATCCTGCTTCGGGTCGGTATATGCCGACCCGTTTTTTTATTTCTCTCTCGCTGCCAGAAGCTCCAGTGCCATGGTCTTTACCGCGCTGATCCCCGCCATGCACGCGCTGAGAAGAAGCGTCTTCCATCCCGCGCCATCCAGATCGATGCTGAGCGTCGCGGGCAACGCAACTAAAAAGCCCTCAACAAAAGTCCATGCCGCTCTTTCAAGAATGTTCTTAATATCCATGTTCATCTTTCTCTGTTTTCCTCCTCCAAATCAAGTATTCTCTTGTTTGCCACCTTTATTTTTTCTTCAAACACCTCCGCCCTTTTTTCAAGCGCGTATGTACGTTCAATGACCGTATTGTGCTTGTCGACCTTCTTTTCGAGCTGTTCAAGCCGATACTCCATAATGGCGGCTGATTTGCGGTTAGCTATGTATGCGCCGAGCAAAGTGCCGAGAAAGCTGATGATAGCAACAATGACTGTATCGCTCATCGCAGTACCTCCCGCCACGTCTTCTCTCCACACACGCCGTCCACCGTCAACCCCGTTTTCTGCTGAAAGTCCCTGACGCAAGCCTCGATCCCGCTCCACGCGACATCGTAGCCGAGCTTCTCTAAGAGCGCCGCAAGATACTTTGCCTCCGGCAGTCTGCCGTTCGTGACCTCGGCAAGAATATAGCTTGCCGGTTCTCGGTCTATGTCCTTCGCGCATTGCCCATTGTCCATTGTCCATTGTCCATCGTTCAACACCTCGCCGTACTTCGTATACAGCTCCTGCGCGTACTTATACCGCGCCTCGATGTTGTTCACCGCCGGCTGCTCGTACTCCCTGCATATCCGCTCCGTTGCCTTGTAAGCGTCATGCGTCTCGCAGAGGAACTTCCACAGTGAGGGATAATCCGTTTTCAGCTCCGCAAGACAGAAGCTTACCTGAAGGCTTTCATCTCCGACACTTTTTTTCAGGTTATTTGCATATTCAAGCAAATGTCGCTTTCTTGCTTTTAAAGTCCACTGACACAGACCGTATCCGACGCTGTCTCCAATAAAGTCTATCGTCCCCGCGTCAGCCGCAGCCGTGTACTGCTCGTCCGTCAGCTTCGTCATGCCACGCTGGGCGATGTTGGCTTTCATGCCGCTCTCCGCCATCATGTTGCCGCCCATCGCGCAAGCCGCCTCGACGGTCATTCCCGCCTTTATAAGTGCCGATACTATTGATAATTCTTCCATTAAAACCTCCGTTTTGAGTTTGCAGTTTTCATACTGATAATCGCAAGCTCCCTGTCCGTTCCCTTACACCAGCCACAGGTCGTACACTTCCGATGCACGCGAGCTGTCCGAGCTCACCCGTATGCTGTAATCCGACGGTACAGCGGAAATGTCAAATCTGTAAATATTCCTCAGGGTGCTGTCATAGGTCTGCCGATAGCCCGATATCGGATCGGTGCCGCTGTAAAGCTCCACACTCGGCTTCCCTTTGCAGTCGACAAATAAATATTTGTATTCACCGGCCGTGATCGTATTCTGCATACTGATGATCCCGGACGGCGTAATATACAGCTTTTCGGTTCCGATCTCTATCCTGCTGTCGTTTTTGCTCAGCGCACCGAATACGACGCCGTTGTACCCCGCGCCCGCTTTGAACCAGTACACGCCTATGTCCTTCCAGCCGTTGTGATAGATTGAAGCTTCCTGCCACACCCATGTGCCGTTGATATACTGAAAACACTGGGCGGCTGACAGACTGACTCCGTTCAGTTCAAGCTCCGCTTTAGGCATATACATTTCTCTGACCCATACCATGCCGTTTTCGAGAGTGCCCGCAGGCTGCTTTGACGAGATCCGGAAGCCCGCCGCCGGCTGTGAGCTTTTTACCCAGATCATGCTTTCGCTCGGAACGGCAGGTGCCGAAGGGGACGCCACCACCACGATCCCGATCTCCGCGCCCTGTGCAAGCTGCGCCATAAGCTCGGAGACAAGCTCTGCCTTGTCCTGGGATGTCCAATAGTCCGTGCCCTTCACGGGCTTTGTTCCCGCATCGCCGGTGTCACCCTTATCGCCCTTGTCGCCTTTCTCGCCTTGCGCTCCGGTGTCGCCCGTGTCGCCTTTTTCGCCCGTGTCGCCCTTTGCGCCTCTGGCATTGCCTGCGTTTATGCTGCTTCCGTCGGAAAGGGTAATGATCAGATTTCCGTCTGAATTTATGACCGCACCGGTCACGGTTAGCCCGTCGTCTCCGTCATCTCCTTTCTCGCCTTTTTCACCTTGCTGTCCGGTCTGTCCAGTGTCGCCCTTCGCTCCCTGAATTGTTCCGTTGTCCACCCAGCGGCTGTTTGTTCCGTCCCATATATAAATATTGTACGGAGCTGCGGTGCCTACGCCGTATATATCGCCCTCTTCGGGAGAAGCCACGGCTGTGCTCAAAGCCGAAACGCTTGTATAGAAGCCCTTGACGGTCATTCCTTTTCCGGTTTCGCCTCTGTCGCCCTTATCTCCCTTACTGCCTTTCTCACCCCGTTCGCCTCTGATCGCCGGGATGGGTATTTTATTTCCCTCGCTGTCGTAAACCGATAATACCGGTATGCTCATTGTTTACCTCCAATTGATAATTGACAATTGA
>JAUNND010000055.1 GCA_030531595.1 Eubacteriales bacterium
AAGCGATCTTGAGAGCTGCCTGAGCGGTACGCTTGCCGTTGCGGCACTGGAGCATATAGAGCTTGCCGTTTTCAACGGTGAACTCCATGTCCTGCATATCATGGTAGTGGTTCTCAAGCAGAGAGCAGACCTTGACAAACTGTCTGTAAGCATCGGGGAACTTCTCCTCCATCTGCTTGATGGGCATGGGAGTGCGGACGCCGGCGACAACGTCTTCGCCCTGTGCGTTAGTGAGGAACTCGCCCATCAGCTTCTTCTCGCCGGTGGCGGGGTCACGGGTGAAGGCAACGCCGGTACCGGAATTGTCATTCAGGTTACCGAATACCATAGGCATGACGGAAACGGCGGTACCCCAGGAGTAGGGGATGTCGTTGTCACGACGGTAGACATTGGCTCTGGGGTTGTCCCAGGAGCGGAAAACGGCCTTGACGGCTTCCTTGAGCTGGACAACGGGGTCGGTGGGGAACTCGGAACCGAGCTGTGCCTTGTACTCGGCCTTGAACTGCTCAGCCAGAGTCTTGAGATCCTGTGCGGTCAGCTCGACGTCATAGGTGACGCCCTTTTCTTCCTTCATCTTGTCGATGAGCTGCTCAAAATACTTCTTGCCGACTTCCATGACGACATCGGAGAACATCTGGATGAAGCGGCGGTAGGAGTCATATACGAAACGCTCAAACTTGGGATCGGGATTGCCCTTGATCATAGCGGCGACAACTTCGTCGTTCAGACCGAGGTTGAGGATAGTGTCCATCATGCCGGGCATGGATGCACGTGCGCCGGAACGGACGGAGACGAGCAGAGGATTGTTCAGATCGCCGAACTTCTTGCCGTTGATCATTTCAATTCTCTCAACATACTCCATGATCTGCGCCATGATCTCATCGTTGATCTGGCGGCCGTCTTCATAGTACTTGGTGCAGGCTTCGGTGGTAACGGTAAAGCCCTGAGGAACAGGCAGACCGATCTTGGTCATTTCAGCCAGATTTGCGCCCTTGCCGCCGAGGAGCTCACGCATGGACGCATTGCCTTCGGAAAACAGATAAACATACTTTTTGCTCATTCTCAAATTTCCTTTCATTTTCGCGTGATTTATTCAAATTATTCTAAATTCCCATGCGCAAAAATTTCGCCGCCATAAACGAAAGCCGGGTGCGCATGGGAATTTTTTCGCATCCGTTCCGGTTGCCGCTTCAGCGGCGAGGAACGGGCGATTATTACAATTTCTACTATGAAAGCACAGCTTTCATAGTAGTATTTCAGCCAAAGATTAAAGTAACACATTCGTTTAGACAATGTCAATTAGAATTTATCCCACATTCTCGGGTACATTTTTGGTAAAAATGTCTGAAAGTTGTGCAAATTTCACAATATCAAGAACTTCTCCGCGTACTCTCTCATCCAGTCCGCAGGAAACAACGGCATTTTGCACAAACACCTTATCAATTCCCATAGCCGACGACAGCGCATTCACCAGTGTTTTTCTGCGTTGATTAAATGCGGCACGGATAATTTTAAACATCTGTTCTTCATCGAGTACGGCGATCGGCGGTGATTTTCTTTTCTTTAATTTAATGACCGAGGATGTCACCTTGGGCTGCGGGATAAAGCAGGAGGGCGGCACGTCAAAAAGCTTATACGTTTCACAGTACCATTGGCACAGCAGCGTGAATGCACCGTAATCGGCTGTATTCTCCCTTGCGCATATACGCTGTGCCACTTCGCGCTGTATCATCACGGTTATCGACTCAAAAAGTCCCGAGGTTATAAGCTCGGTCAAAACGGGGCTTGTGACATTATACGGGAGATTGGCACACACGACCGGCCTCAGACCTGTAAATTTTTCTTCAACAAGTGCTTTCAGGTCGGTTTTGAGCACATCGCCGAAAACCGTTTCCACATTATCGCAGTCGGCAAGAGTCTCTTTCAGCACCGGCTTCAATGCGCTGTCAAGCTCAACGGCGACGACCTTGCCCGCTCGCATTGAAAGCTGCTTTGTAAGGCAGCCTATTCCCGGACCTATCTCCAGAACACCCGTATTTTTATCTATTCCGGCACTGTCCGCTATCTGTTCCGGCACCCATGCCGCCGTCAGGAAATTCTGTCCGAGAGATTTTGAAAAACGGAAGCCGTGTCTGTCAAGCAGTGCTCTTATTTCATTTATATCGGTTAAATTCATCTCTCACTTCATCTTTCTGTAACGCAGCCACTGTCCCGCGACGCACATGACGATCAGGAACAGTCCGCACAGCTTTGCCGTGAAGTTGGCGGTAGACGCAAAAAACAGCACATACAGCACCGCGAGCGCGATGACCGTCCAGACGATCGCCGCGATCAGATAATATTTTGCCCCTCTGTTATTCATTGATCTTTTCTCCTGTATTATTTCTCTCTTCCCACTCTCTATGCAGCTCCTCCGCAAGATAGTCATCACTCATGCAGTGCATATCCGCCACTCCCTCGGAGACGAGCTGATAAAGCGTTGACTTATAAAATTTCCGCATGGATTCTTCTATGCTCTCGCCATACAGTTGGGCATATCTTCGTATCACCCGTGCGTATTTTCTCTGAAGAAGGATAGGGTTTGCAGTCATACCGTCTCACTCCCAACAAATGTCAATGTTCTGTTGATTGCCTCCTGCGTCCGAAAGCATATCTGGAGATTGGGTCTTTCGTATCTTAAACGCTTGATAGTTTCTTCCTTATCGATCAGTCCGTCGGAAAAAAGCTCTATAGTATTAAATACTCTGTCATTGGCAACGCCGCCAATCACAACATCATAATCGAAACGGTCGTTCCCTTTCCGGCAGTCAAGAATGAAATCGAGCCATTCCTCTGAGTATTCTTTAAAGGATAACACTTTGAATTCTTCATATGATCTTTCATCGAACTCATATGATGAAACAACAGAGGCTTTCCCTTCGCGCCGAAAACGGAGTGCCCATTTTTTAGCCTGTTCAAATATCGGCGTTACATAAAAACCCTTGCCGAAATCGACATTTTTTCTGGAATGGAGTACATCGGGGGCCTGAACCTCCATAAAGGAGCCGTGATAGACTTTCATACCGGCAAGCCCCTCTCCCGCATGACATCCAGAATATCATCCACTATATAATCCTTATCCTGCGTGTGAAGTATCTCCCAGTTTGCCATGATATATGACGACAGAAGCTCCGAGCTTTCGGCAAGCAGACTGTAAATCTCCGCGCCGCTTCTGTGCAGCCGCCGCGCAATATTTTCGATGCAGAATACAGCAAATTCAAGCTCCATTTTTGTGTCCCGACCTTTTCAATACTTTTTCAAAAGCCTGTCTTTTGGGGTCGCGTTTCGGCTCATCGACAAGCACATTTCCTCTGTATCTGTACCCGTTTTCACGCAGAAGCGTCTGCATGGGCTTATTCTTTCGGTGAGTATCGGTGCGGATATATCTGATAGAAAGTCTGTCCGCCTCCTGCTCGACACAGCGTATCAGAAAGCGCGACATCCCGCTTCCGCGGTATTCCTTTGCGACCGCACAGCGGTGAAGCACACAATACGGCGCGTCCGCGCTCCACTTGCCGTCGGTTATTTCATCATAGCTCGGCTCCGGTCTTGTACTCAGCACGAAAAAGCCCGCAGTCTCGTCACCGTGTTTTAGCAAAAAACATTCCTCACGGGCTATATCCGGCTCAAAGTCGCACGCTTCGGGGTAAACTCCCTGCCACTGATCGACATTGTGCTTTTTAAGAGACTCTCTCGCATCGCCGACGATCCTCATTATATCCGCCATATCCTCCGGCTTTGCGGGAACATACGTCAGCGGCTCGGTCAGCTTTTTTCTGTGCCCGTCCTTTTCTATCTCTTTGAGAAGCTCCCTGTCAAGCTCCGTTTCCGGAGAAAATTTTTCAAACATATCGGGACGCTTTGACATAGTACGCTCAAGCTGCTTTTTTCTGCGCCAGTGCTCTACCTTCTCATGATCTCCCTGAATGAGTACCTCTGGGACTTCTCTGCCCTCCCAGACCTCGGGGCGCGTATACTGCGGATATTCCAGAAGCCCGTCCCAGTGGCTTTCACCTGTATAGCACTGCTCGTCCGAAAGTACGCCCGGTATCATGCGGCACACGCAGTCCGTCACAGCCATCGCCGCTATCTCGCCGCCTGTCAGCACAAAGTCACCCAGAGATATTTCTTCGTCAACACACTGCTCGATAAACCGCTCGTCAACGCCCTCATAGTGGCCGCAGACAAGCACAAGATGATCGTAGTTTTCTTTCAGCCGTCTTGCCTCGCTCTGGTCAAACGGCTTGCCCTGCGGGGACATATATATTACCCTTCTGCGCCTCTCCCCCGCCTCGGCGACCACATGGTCAAGGCAGGCTTTCAGAGGCTGTGCCATCATCACGCAGCCCCAGCCGCCGCCGTAGGGGTAATCGTCCACCTGGCACTGCTTGTTATCGGTAAAATCGCGTATCTGCACACAGTTTATTTCAAGTATTCCCTTTTTTGCGGCGCGGCCGATGATGCTCTCATGCAATACGGCATTCACGGTGTCGGGAAAAAGTGTAAGAATATCAACTCTCATTTACATTCCCTCAATAAGGTGTACGTTTATTATTCCCGCATCCGCATCAACGGAGAGAATAAATTCCGGCACGGCTGGGATAAGGTGCTCTGTCTCGCCCTGAACAATATATATATTTGACGACGGTGACTCCATTATCTCTTTGAGCACACCGACCCTGTTTCCGTTTTCGTCAATGACCTCTGCTCCGATAATGTCCTGTAAAAAATATGTGCCCTTGGGAAGCTTCACATCCTCGCGGTCCACCTTCACCGTTTTTCCTTTGAGCGTCATGGCGGCGTTTACATCGTCGATCCCCTCAAGCTTTGCAAGCAGAAAATCCTTGTGGGTACGGGCAGCAATCACCTTATATTCCCTGCCGTCGGCAAAAATGCGTTTGAATTTTTTCATAAAATCGGGTGAATCGAGCCACACCTCGATCTTGACCTCTCCGATGACTCCGTGTGTATTGACGATCTTCCCCGCCTCAATATATTTTTCTTTTGACATAAATGACCTCTTACGCAAGATTATTTGAGTTATTTTACCACATGGCAATCGGAAAGACAACTTTTTTATCCCGAAAAAAGCGCGAAAAAAAGCGCGTATACCTCATTCAAACGAAGTATACACGCAATAATCACTGATAGTTTCTCAAAAACTGTTTTGTACGTTCCTCTTTCGGGTTTCCGAAGACCTCCTCAGGTTCTCCCTGCTCAACTATCACGCCGCCGTCCATGAAAATAACTCTGTCTGAAACGGCTCTTGCAAACGCCATTTCGTGCGTGACGATAACCATCGTCATTTTCATTTCCGCAAGCTGCTTGATAACCTTCAAAACCTCGCCCGTAAGCTCGGGGTCGAGGGCGGAGGTCGGTTCATCGAAAAACATTATATCGGGATCCATGGTGAGTGCTCTCGCTATCGCCACACGCTGCTGCTGTCCGCCGGAAAGCTGACAGGGATAGACATCCGCCCGATTGGTAAGTCCCATCTGCTCAAGAAGCTCACGTGCCTTTTTCTCCGATTCCTCCTTAGTTCTTCCGAGGACGTTGATCTGCGGGTCGATCAGATTTTTTTTCACCGAATAATGCGGAAAGAGATTGAAATTCTGGAAGACAAGCCCGAAATATCCGCGTATTTTTTTCAAGGTCGCCTTGTCCGAATAGACGCTTTTTCCGGCGGCGTCATTTTTCGCGGCAGCGGTGCCGTTATAGAAGAGCTCCCCGCTGTCCATGTCGGTGAGGAGCGTGGCACAGCGCAAAAGAGTTGATTTGCCGGAGCCGGAGGGGCCGATGATCGACACGACCTCGCCTTTACTTACCTGCATGGATATGTCCCTGAGGACCTCTGTCGCGCCGCGCCCGTCCGGAGTCGGGAAGGACTTTCTGACATTTTTTATTTCAAGTATATTTTTCTTTTCAACTGTTTCCATAGCAGCCTCCCCCATCAGATCTTGTAGTAGTCAAGCCTTTTTTCGACGCGGCCCATAGCCCATGCGACTATCGCGTTGAACATGAAATAGAAAACGCCCGCGACCATGAAGGGTGTAAAGCTTGTCTGGGAGTTTGCAATCTGCTTACCTATCGTGAACATCTCCTGATATGAAACGGTGAAAGCGAGTGAGGTATCCTTTACGAGAGTGACGACCTCGTTTGTCACGCTGGGGACGATCCTCTTTATCACCTGCGGCAGGATGATACGCATAAAGGTCTGAAAGCCGGAGTAGCCGAGCACCTCCGCCGCCTCATACTGCCCCTGAGGGATCGACTCGATGCCGCCGCGGTAGATCTCCGCAAAATAAGCGGCGTAGTTTATCGCAAAGGCTATGACCACGGGGATCAGCTTGTTTCTGGAAACGGTGAAGCCGAACAGATAGTACGGACCGTAGGTCACGGCGAGAAGCTGGAGCATAAGGGGCGTTCCGCGAAGGATCGAAATAAAAAACCTCGTTATTCCGGATATGACCTTGTTTTTGCTCATTCGAAGCAGCGCTACGATCATGCCCAGAGGAAGCGAAAAGAGAAGCGTAAGGAAAAATATGGCGCAGGTCTTGCCCAGACCCTCGCTCATTTTTATGATCATTGTCCACAGCGTCATTGACTTTACCTCATTTTATATGCTTATATGCGGGGAATAACTGTAGGGAATGGGCTTGCCCATTCCGCAGACTGTAGACAAAGTAGGTTTTTGTCATTGCGAACCAGTGTCGCAACACTGGTGTGGCAATCCGTTTCTCCTTAACATTGTTGATATTTCGACATTTTGGGGATACGGATTCCCACGACCAGTCTGCGGACTGGTCTCGGAATGACAGGTTTTTAGGTTTGTCTACACCTTGGGGAATGCTCTTGCCAATTCCGTAAAATACGCGCGTTTCCTTCGGAACGGTCAAGACCGTTCCCTGCATAAGACAGCGGATGCCGGAAGCACCCTTCGGGCGCTTCCGGTAAAGCGTTATTTATTCAACTGAAATGTATTTCCGATCTCTCTTCGATCACTCGGCAAGGAAGATAAGGTTGTTTACGATGTCGGGATAGTTCTCGGCGATTTCGGCGTAGGTGCCGTTCTCGACCAGCTCAGCCACAGCGCCCTCGATAGCCTCGCAGAGCTCTGCATCGTCAGCGCGGAAAGCGATACCGTACTGCTCGGAACCCAACTCCTCGTCAAGAACCACGAACCCAGCGTTCTCAGCCACATAGGAATCCGCTACCGGCTTATCCACGATAACGGCATCCACAGCATCGCCGCCCAGTTCGGTAAAGCACTTCAGGAAGCTGTCGCAAGTCACCAGTTCGGCAAAGGATGCTGCCAGCTCTGCCTGATCACCGTCTTCACCAAGCATGGCCTCACCTGAGGTGCCCAGCTGTACGGCAACGACCTTGCCCGCAAGATCCGCAGAGGACTTAACGTCACTACCTTCCTTGACCAAGATGACCTGAGTGTTGTCAAAGTAAGGAGCGGAGAGAACATAGCCGGCTTCCTTCATGCTATCAAGGATGGTCATGCCGGACCATACGCAGTCACACTCAAATGCGTCGAGCTGAACGAGCTTCTCGTCCCAGTTGACGCCGAAGATCTCAAAGTCCCAGCCGAGAAGTTCACAGGCTGCCTTGCAGACCTCAACGTCAAAGCCGGTGTAGTCACCGTTGTCATCCATGTAGCTGAACGGGGGGTACTCCGCATCAATGCCCATTACGAAGGTCTTGTTTTCGGCAAACGCGGAAACGCTGAGAGCCGCTACCATGCACAGAGCCAGTACAATTGCAAATATCTTTTTCATTTTTCCTATCTCCTTTTTATTATTCGGAACTGATGTCCTTTTGTTTACGGTGTTATAGTAGCACACTATCACGCTAAAGTAAAGAGGTATTTTTGCTTTCTCTTTTTTGCACATACTGTGCAATTTTGTGTTGCCTGTTTTGTCTTATATGCACAAAAAGTGCCGTCACATGGGAGTGGCGGCACTTGAAAGAATACTTTTTTATTTCAGGATTACCTTGTTGAAGCTCTTTTTGCCTTTCTTTACGATCACGCCGGCTTTGAGCTCGTCGGCGGTGAAGCTCTTTGCGATATCGGCGCACTTTACATCGTCGACCGTGATGCCGCCTTGCTGGATGTTGCGGCGGGCGTCGGACTTGGTGGTGCACAGTCCTGTCTTGACAAGCAGAGTCATGATATCGATGCTGCCGTTGGTGAGATCATCGTCGGCAAGCTCGGTGGTGGGCATATGCTCGCTGTCGCCCGCGCCGCCGAACAGAGCCTTTGCGGAGGCCTCCGCCTTTTTTGCCTCCTCCTCGCCGTGAACGAGAGAGGTCAGCTCGTATGCGAGAATTTCCTTGGCGCGATTGAGCTGGGAGCCTTCCCACTTGTCCATCTCGTCTATCTGCTCAAGCGGCAGGAAGGTCAGCATACGGATACATTTCAATACGTCTGCGTCCTCGACGTTGCGCCAGTACTGGTAGAAGTCATAGGGCGAGGTCTTGTTCGGGTCGAGCCAGACCGCACCGGAAGCGGTCTTGCCCATCTTCTTGCCCTCGGAGTTGAGAAGCAGAGTGATGGTCATGGCGTGTGCGTCCTTGCCGAGCTTGCGGCGTATCAGCTCCGTACCGCCGAGCATATTGCTCCACTGGTCGTTGCCGCCGAACTGCATATTGCAGCCGTAATTCTGATAGAGGTAGTAGAAGTCATAGCTCTGCATGGGCATATAGTTGAACTCCAGAAAGCTCAGACCCTTTTCCATGCGCTGCTTGAAGCACTCTGCGCGGAGCATATTGTTCACGCTGAAGCAGGCTCCGATGTCGCGTATGAAGTCGATATAGTTCAGTTTAAGCAGCCAGTCTGCATTGTTGACCATCTGCGCTTTGCCCTCGCCGAATTCGATGAAGCGGGACATCTGCTTTTTGAAGCACTCACAGTTGTTGTCGATAGTCTCCTTAGTCATCATTGAGCGCATATCGGTTCTGCCGGAGGGGTCGCCTATCATGGCGGTACCGCCGCCGATAAGGGCGATGGGCTTGTTGCCCGCCATCTGCAAACGCTTCATCAGGCACAGTGCCATGAAGTGCCCGACATGGAGCGAGTCTGCGGTCGGGTCAAAGCCGATATAGAAGGTCGCCTTGCCGTTGTTGACCATATCGCGGATCTCGTTTTCGTCAGTTACCTGCGCGATAAGTCCACGCGCTACCAGTTCCTCATAAATACCCATGTATTTTCTCCTTAAAACAAATTTGATATTTCATAAAAAATCCCTCCGTCCCGTAAGGACAGAGGGCATAATTATGCGGTACCACCTCTGAGGCGTTTTCACCTCGCGGTGAAAACCTCCGCGACTGGAAACCAGTCCAGCGCTGTATCGGGCGCACCCGTCGCAGCCTAATCGCCGAAGCTTTCAGCCCGCCGCTCCGAACCGTATTCATCCGTTTCCCCTGCCTTCTCGCACCGTCCGAAGGCTCTCTGAAAGGTAAAAAACGGATTACTTGCGTTCTTCATCGCGTTAACGATTGGGATTATACTTTAAAAGGTCTGATATGTCAAGCTTATCGTCGGTTTTTGTACGCTTTATACGCTGACGTTTATTCCGTTGATCTCAACGCCGCCGTCGGCGGGGATGAGCAGGAATTTTCTGCCGTCTATGACCTTTGTCTCGATAAGATACGCGTTCTCGGGGGAAACGGCTATTTTTATTTCCGGTGTTACGATCTGCACCTTTTTCGCGTCGATGATATTATTCGGGTCGAGGGACGCCTTTTCACCGAAGGATTTCTCACATTCCTCCCGAAAGCTCTCGGCCTTTTCCTCGTCCACGCCGCAGTCTCTGAGCATCTGCTCGACCTCACCCACGGAAAGCTCCAGCTTTTCCCGGCTCTTTTCCTCTTTATGCACCAGAATACGGTTTCGTATCTGCTCGTTGACGGACTGCACGACGTCAAAGCTGCACTCCTTATCGAGTGCGCCGGTCATCACGGAGCCGAATGCGTTTTTCTGCTCCGGTGCGGACATGGGAGGCTGAATTTTAAAAAGCGCGTCGATCAGTTCCTGGTGAAGCTCCTGCGGCTTGCGCGTATAGTAGAGTGCGTTATAGATGTTTGTCGCCCGATCGTCAAAGGTCGGGAACATGAAGCCGAGCTCCGGCGGCGCAACGGTCTGACCGGTCGAGCAGGAGTGAAAGTCTCCGCTCTCCGGAGAATAGCCGAGCTCCGCTTCTGCGGCGCGAACGGGACATATGCAGCACAGAAAGTATTTGAACACCTCGGTGTCGCCGAAGCTGTCGCCGCTGTCATGCTTTCCGTGCGGCACATCGTAAGCGTCGGCTGCCAGAAGAATGAGATAGCTGCACTCTTCCTCAAAGCTCAGCGCGGAAATGATCTTCCGGTACAGCTCTTCCCTTGCCTCCCCGTCATGCAGCAGTTCCTTTTTCAGCTTCATGAGAAGGGCGTGCTCGTCCCCCTGCGTTACCTGTTTCGTCTCAAATTCTATATCTATGAGGTTTTTGCCTAAAGCTCCGGACAGTGTCTTTTTGAGTATTCCGAGATACATTTCGGTCTCATCATGGCTGAGAAGCCCTAAAGAGCTGTCAAAGCTCGAAATGACCTCCTTATTTGCATTGACAAAGCAGCCGTAGACATTGGCAACGGCGCTTCTGTCGCTTTTCCACCGGCGGCGGATCTCGCTCAGTTCTCTCTGGATCATTGCTGTTCTCCTGTTATACGCTGATATAGTACGAATTCCCCGTTTGAAAAGAACACCTCAAAATCATCTCCGAGGTCGGGAGACAGATTATAGTCCCCTGTTCTGAGATAGTCAAGATAATAGTCCGCTTCGTTTATGCCGTGACCGTTCACATCGGGCTTGATCGAGAATCTCTCCGTATTGAGGTACAGCCCGCGAGGCGCAAAAAACGCAAGGGTGCAGTCTTTCGGCGTCTCCGAGCGAATAAAATCATAGACCTCGATCGCCGCATCGGAGTAGGCGTTTTGCATATAGATGTCCTCCACGTTGACTATGACCGTCTCGGGCATACTCTCCGCGATATCGGAAGTAACGGCGGGATAAATACACACAAGCGACCATAAAAGAGTGACCGCAGTCAGTAAACGGCTCTTTCCGATGCGCTCCGGAAGCCTCCGGACGATCCGTGAAAAGCCGTAACCGCAGTACATCAGAAGTACCGGCAGCAGCGGATAGATATACCGCATACCCTGTGTGTAGGGAAGCATCGAGGCAACGGCAATATAAACGATGCACAGCAGCGTCAGATGCGTATTCCTTTTTACGCCGTCCGAGACCATGCCGATCACGCACAGCGCACCGGATGCCCATACAAGCACGCTTTTAAGTACGGAGAGATCGTCAAAGGAAAGAGAGATAAATCTTCTGAGCACGCTGTAAAGAGGGCTTATGAGCAGATTGTTCCACAGCAGTCCGATGAAGTTCATTATAAGCTGAATGTAGACGCGAAGGTTGGCGAAGATCATGGCAAGGCTCGAAGGATCCAGATCACTCATATTTGAGGTCGGAGCGGCAAGGAGCGCCTCGGCAATCACTTTAAGCGCGGCAAAAAGCGCGTACGGAATGAGCTCAATGGCAAGAGTACCGATGCTGCGGTATTTCTTTTCTCTGAAAACGGATATTATCTGTGCAAGGATGCACGTGAGCAGTATGGCGCTGCCGTTGAGGCGGACTTCATAGGTACACCAGAGCGAAACGCCCGACGCGCAGCCGAGAGCGATGCGTTTTCCGATATGCTTTTCATCGGAAAACATCTCCGAAAGCCACAGCGATACCAGAGCAAAGAAAAGGAACACAAGGTCGCTGTAAAGCGTGTTGATAAAGGTGTAAAATTCGCTGCACGAGCAGAAAGCGACGGTCATGAGAAGAGACTGTTTTCTCCCGAAGCGTCTGCGGAGAAACAGAAAAAGCACGGCGGCGATAAGCGCAAGCGCAGTCACGGAGGGGAACTTATAAGCCGCTATCGTTGAAAAATCTACGCGGTCAAAGCCGATGCTCCGGTAAACGAGCGATAACAGCAGCGGATATCCCCACACATACACCAGCGGATTTCCGACGGCCTCCTCCGGTAGCGGCGAGGGATGCATCAGCGTATTCAGCCTCGCCTGTTCGCCGAGCCTTCCTTCCGCAATAGCGATCCCCTCGGAAATATACGCCGCGTAATCATCGCCCCAGAAGCACCACGATCCTGCTGAAAAATATGCGATCAGGAAAAACACGGCAAGCAGACCGAGAGCAATGAAACGATCGCTTCGTGAGATCGGTCCCTGTTCGTTTATGCGCATCATCTTTTTGTCCATATGAGCGAAAGTCTTGCGATCTGGTCGCTGAGTATCTTTGAGGTCGCCTTTTTGTCCTCGGCACAGTCATAAAGGCTGTAATACATATAGATGGGTGCGTAAAACTCAATGGCTCTGAACGACCAGTCCTTGTTGCCCAGGATCCTGAAAAGCTCTGAGACATATTCGAGAGGTCCCGACACGAGATATTTCTGATAAAGCTCGCTAAGCTGAGGGTTTCTGTACTGCTCAAGCGTCAGAAGGCGGCGGAAGCAGCAGGGAAACTCCTCCCTTGTCCAATAGTCGAACTCATCCTGGCTGAAGGAGAGAAGCCTGTTCATGGCAAGATCCCGCTCTGACATTTTCATGGCGGGTGGAACCGAGAGCTTTTCGTTCCTTTCGGCGATAAGCTTGTCCATGCGCCCTACGATGCTGTCGAGAAGCGCCTGTTTGTTTTCATAGTGCTTATAAAGTGCGCCCTTTGTCATGTCAAGCGCACCGGCAATATCGCTGACGGAGACAGCCTCATAGCCGTTGTCGGCGAAAAGATGGACAGATGCGAGCAATATACGCTCTTTTGTATCGTTCATTGCGGAGTATTCCTTTCCGGTAAACGTTCGGTTACAGAGAATATTATATTTCAAATCTCGGATATGTCAACAAAAAATACAGCCGTCCGATGTGAACGGCTGTATCTGTCTGTAAAAAGCGGATCACTCTGCGAGAATCTTCTTGAGCTTTGCGTAGCGGGGCAGAGAATTTTCCTTGGGTACGTTGACTTCGCCCTGAACGAGGGGCAGAACATAGTCGATAAATTCCTTTTTAAGTCCGTTGCCTTCGGCGTTGATCCACTCGACGGGGACCTTCTTCTCGGTGTTTGCGGCGAGAGTAAGAGGAACGGTGACGAACTTGCAGGAGTACTTTCCGTCTTCCATGACTCTCTCAAAGGCGACCATCTTGTCAGTCTCGCCTGCGATGGCCTTTTCAACGGCGACCTTACCGGCGTTGAAGGTCTCTTCAACATCGGTAGCGGAGGCGATGTGTGCGCCGCATCTCTGCAAAAGGCTCAGCTCGATGCCGCGGACCTTGATGCCGGTGTGCTCACCGAGCTTGCTTGCGAGCATTGCCGCCAGACCGCCGAGCTGTGCGTGGCCGAAGCCGTCGGTCGCGGAGGTCTTTGCCTCGGAAACGAAGCTGCCGTCGGCATAGTGGATGCCCTCGGAGACGACGATGAACACATTTCCCTTTTCTTTGTGGACTCTGTCAACATCGGCGATGAACTTATCCATATCGAAGTCGACCTCAGGGAGATAGATGAGGTCGGGACCGCCGCCGAAGCAGGTGGCGAGAGCTGCGCTTGCGGTAAGCCATCCGGCGTGTCTGCCCATTGCCTCAACGACGGTGATCATGGGCTTATCATATACGTGCATATCCTTGTCGATCTCCATGCAGGAGGTTGCGATGAACTTGGCGGCGGAGGCAAAGCCGGGGCAGTGGTCGGTGCCGTAGAGGTCGTTGTCGATGGTCTTGGGAACGCCCATGACGCGGCACTCATAGCCGACGGACTGCATATACTTGCTTATTTTGTTGCAGGTATCCATGGAGTCGTTGCCGCCGTTGTAGAAGAAGTAGCGGACGTTGTACTTTTTGAATATCTCAAGAATACGCTTGTAGTCGGTGTCATCCTTGGCGGGGTCGGCGATCTTGTAGCGGCAGGAGCCGAGCTCGGAAGAGGGAGTGTGCAGCAGCAGCTCCAGCTCTTTGGGATCTTCCATATCCATGACATACAGCCTGTCATCGAGAACGCCGCGGATACCGTGGGCGGCGCCGTAGACCTTGGTGATCTCCTCCGCTTCGAGAGCGGTCTTGATGACGCCGTAGGCGCTGGCATTGATAACGGCGGTGGGGCCGCCGGACTGACCGATAATGCAGGAGCCGATAAGTTTCTTATCCATGGATTTCTTCCTCCGTGTAAAAATTTTTTTCATTTTCATGAAATATAATTATTGATTATGCAGCACAATGAGGATATAATATTCAAGAGAATTTGTAAATATGCTAATTGTACAAATTTTTCAATTTTTCATTTAGCGAAGGGAGAAAAAATTATGCCACTGGTAACAACAAAAGAAATGTTTGAGAAAGCCTATAAGGGCGGCTATGCAATAGGTGCTTTCAACGTCAACAACATGGAGATCGTTCAGGGCATCACCGAGGCTGCAAAGGAAGTCAACGCTCCTCTGATCCTTCAGGTATCCAAGGGCGCACGCGCATACGCAAATCATACTTATCTGATGAAGCTGGTCGAGGCCGCCGTCATTGAGACCGGTCTGCCCATCGCTCTTCATCTTGACCACGGCAGTGATTACGAGCTGTGCAAATCCTGCATCGACGGCGGTTTCACCTCCGTTATGATCGACGCCTCCGGCAAGCCCTTTGAGGAAAACATCGCCATCACCCGCAAGGTCGTCGAGTACGCACATGACCACGGTGTTGTGGTTGAGGCTGAGCTGGGAACATTGGCAGGCATCGAGGACGAGGTAAACGTATCCGCAGAGGACAGCTCCTACACCCGTCCCGAGGACGTGCAGGAATTCGTGGAAAAGACCGGATGCGACTCTCTGGCCATCGCCATCGGTACCTCTCACGGTGCATACAAGTTCAAGCCCGGCACCAATCCCCAGCTCCGCTTTGACATTCTTGAAGAAGTTGAGAAGCGTCTGCCCGGCTTCCCCATCGTTCTGCACGGAGCATCCTCCGTTCCTCAGGAATTTGTCAACATCATCAATGCAAACGGCGGCAAGATGCCCGGCGCCATCGGCGTTCCCGAGGAGCAGCTCCGCAAGGCCGCTTCCATGGCAGTCTGCAAGATCAACATCGACTCCGACCTGCGTCTTGCTCTCACCGCCAATATCCGCAAGTACTTCAACGATCACCCCGATCACTTTGATCCCCGCCAGTACCTCACTCCCGGCCGTGCCGCAATAAAGGAAATGGTCAAGCACAAGATCGTAGACGTTCTCGGCTGCGACGGTAAAGCCTGATCGGGAAAAGCCTGAAATACAGATATTTACAGAATGGGGGAGAAATAATGCGTCCGGGCATTGAAGGTATTCTTAACCGTACCGGTAAAGGTGCAATGTCTTATGACACGCTTCTTATTATCCGATTAGTCGCGGCATCTGTTCTGTTTGCCGTGTCTCTGATATTCGGAGGTCTTCCGAAGCCCGTCAGCATTATTTTCCTCGTTTTGTCTGCGGTGATCGCAGGCTTTGACGTAGGTAAGGAAGCTCTTTCCGCTTTCTTTGAGAAGGATTATTTTTCCATAGCCTTCGTCGTGTCCGCGATCACCGTTATCGCTTATCTGATCGGTTTCTGCGCAGAAGGCGCAGCGCTCGTGCTGCTATACCAGATCGGTCTTCTGCTGATCTCCTACGCTGAGGAAAAGAGCAGACTTTCGGCGCTGGAGTGTCTGAAATATCAGCGCTCCGATATCGCGGACTCGGTAACACAGCTTGTTTTCGGGGAATACGCGGGATTTACCTCTCTTGAAAACACCATACGGCGCAGTTCATCATTCATTCTGAAAATAGCAATGGGCTTTGCGCTTTTATATGCGATCGCTCTGCCCATTTTTACAAATTTCAGCTTAATTGTCTCCATACACCGTGCTCTGATCATCATTCTTATTGCGGCGCCCGCCTCTGTTACGATCTCCATGCCGATAGCAGCCGTCTACGGG
This sequence comes from Eubacteriales bacterium, assembly GCA_030531595.1. Classification (GTDB taxonomy): domain Bacteria; phylum Bacillota; class Clostridia; order Oscillospirales; family Oscillospiraceae; genus Limivicinus. The sequence goes on from JAUNND010000055.1 coordinate 16,073, forward strand.
CTCTGCTACGGCGCTAAATACGGCGTTATATTCAGCAGTGCAGCGGCGATGGAAGCACTCGGTGAATCCGAAACTGCCATCTTTGACAATGCCGGACTTTTCTCTCAGGCCGCTCCGGAAATGAGAGCCGTCAAGCCTGAAATAATAGATACGAATACATTTATCGCCTTTGCCGCACACACGATGTACAATTCCGAGCAGCCGGTCGCAAAGCTGCTCGACAGCGCCTATACCGGCGAATACCGGACAGAGCTTATCGACGGCTTTGAGGAGCTGCCCGGCTTCGGCGCGAAAGCATTTGTCGGCGGGGCTCCGTGCGTTTTCGGTACAAGAGCCATGCATGAGCGCCTCGGTACGAAAATTCCGGGCATCGACGGTCCCGACGGTCGGTATTATTATCTCACTGTTGCGGGACGGTATGTGGGCGCGATGATCGTCGATGTCGAAGTCAATGCCGACACTCAAAACCTCGTGATCGGGCTTAACGAGAACGGAATGAACAGATGTGTGCTGCTGTGCGAGGACGGAGAGGCCGAAAGCCGCCGTATCGCCGACGAGTTGGATTTCCGTGAGGTATACAGCGAATGTGATACCGAAAAAAAGCTTCGTATCGTCTCCGATATTAAAAGCGGCTCCGGCAAGGGCGTAAGCTATTTTTACTCTGTCGGTTTTGACGGTCACAGCGATGCGGACATCGATGTGCGCGTAAGCAGCCATTCCCGCTTTGCCGACGTGCTTATTCTGCCGGAAAGTATCGCAAATCTTCCGTTCGCAAAGGAACTGTGTGCCCGGGTAAAGGAGATATGCATTGAAAATGCGCTTTTTGCCTTTATCGTAAAGGCGGTGCTGATCTTCCTGAGCATTATAGGCTACTGCAATCTGTGGTTTGCGATCTTCGTGGATACGGTCGCGGCTGTCGCCACGATCCTCAACAGCGTCCGGGTCACCAGACCTTCCATGATGCCGGCGTTTTTAAGAAGAAGATAAGATTAAGGCAATACCGCATAATGCGGCAAGAGCAGATGGCGAGAGAAAATGGGTTTTGATGAAGGCATTTTTTTGCAGGAATACTTTGTGTATTTCAAGAAAAAATGACAAAATCAGGGCACATTTTATCCGTCAGCTGCCGCAGACGTATTGTGCGGTGTTGCCTTAAAAAATTCAATTAATTATCCCCCGGCTGAGCCGGGGGATAATTGTTTACAGGCTTATTTGATATTGCCGAAGAGACCTCTGATAATGGATTTGCTGCCGGAACGGGCGGCAGTGCCGAGAGCGGCTTTGGCGGCCTGTGCCGCGATCTGGGAAACGCTCTTCTTCTTTCCGCCGGCGATGGAATTGATAAGGTTGGTGCTTATGGCTCCGGCAACGGAGGACGCGGCGTTTGACGCAGCCTGCTTTGCCAGACGTGTTTTTGCCTCGCGTTCCTTCTGCGCGGCCTTCTGTGCTGCAAGAGCTTCCTTTTCGGCGGCCTTCTGTGCTG
>JAUNND010000001.1 GCA_030531595.1 Eubacteriales bacterium
CTCGCCGCTTGCGCGGCAACCGAAAAGCATGGCACATTTTATGACCATTCCTTTTTCGTGGCCATTTTGTGCCTTGAGTTATAGAGAAAGGAATGGTCATAAAAATGAGTATCAAAACCGATTATTCCGATATATCTTTTCAGAACAACGGAAAAATAAAGCTGCTTATTATAGTCGGCACAAGACCGGAGATAATAAGACTTTCGGCGGTCACCACAAAATGCCGCAGATATTTTGACTGCATCCTTGCCCACACGGGGCAGAACTATGACTATAACCTCAACGGCGTTTTCTTTAAGGACTTAGGGCTTGACGCGCCGGAGGTATATATGGACGCGGTCGGCGGCGATCTCGGCGAGACGGTTGGAAATATCATCAACTGCTCCTACAAGCTCATGAACGCCGTAAAGCCGGACGCGCTCCTCATTCTTGGAGACACAAATTCCTGCCTCTCTGCTGTCGCGGCAAAGCGCCTGCATATTCCCATCTTCCACATGGAGGCGGGCAACCGCTGCAAGGACGAGTGTCTGCCGGAGGAGACGAACCGCAGAATAGTTGACATAATATCTGACGTGAACCTTGCGTATTCGGAACACGCCAGACGCTATCTCATTGAATGCGGTCTGCCGAAGGAGCGCACCTATGTCACAGGCTCACCGATGGCAGAGGTACTGCACAAAAACCTTGAAAGTATTGAAAACTCGGATATTCATGCGCGTTTAGGACTTGAAAAGGGCAAATATATCCTTCTCTCCGCCCACCGTGAGGAGAATATTGACACGGAGAAGAATTTTGTCTCGCTGTTCACCGCAATCAACAAAATGGCTGAGAAGTACGATATGCCCGTTTTATACTCCTGCCATCCCAGAAGCAGAAAACGCCTTGAGGAAAGCGGATTTGTGCTTGACAGGCGCGTTATCCGCCATGAGCCTTTGGGCTTTCACGACTATAACTGCTTACAGATGAACGCCTTCGCGGTCGTGTCCGACAGCGGCACTCTGCCCGAGGAGTCGAGCTTCTTTACGTCCGTGGGGCATCCCTTCCCCGCCGTGTGCATCCGTACCAGCACCGAAAGACCGGAGGCACTTGACAAGGCCTGCTTCATCATCGCGGGTATTGATGAGAAAAACTTATTGCAGGCGGTTGATACGGCGGTAACAATGAACGCAAGCGGCGATTTCGGCATACCCGTTCCCGATTACGTTGAGGAAAACGTGTCCTCAAAGGTCGTAAAGCTCATCCAGTCCTACACCGGGATCGTGGACAGAATGGTATGGAGAAAATACTGATATTATGAAAATTCTGTATCTTGATGTGCTGTGTAAAACGGGAAGCACGGGTAAAATAGTATATGAGCTGTGCACACGCTCATTAGCCGACGGAGATACCGCCGCCGTATGCTACGGGCGCGGGGAAAAGCTGAATGAGAGCTTCACATATAAATTCGGTCTCGACTGGGAGACAACGCTTCACGCTCTGCTCACGCGAGTGACGGGAAGAACAGGCTGCTATTCATACTTTTCCACTGAAAGGCTTATCAAGTTCATGGATGAATTCAAGCCGGATGTGGTGCATCTGCATGAGCCGCACGCCTATTTTATAAATCTCAGACCGTTTTTTGAGTACCTTTCGGCGCATGAGATACCGCTTGTGTATACCTTTCACTGTGAGTTTGCCTTCACCGGCAAATGCGGGCATCCTCTGGAATGCGAGAACTGGAAAACCGGCTGCGGGAGCTGTCCACATATCAGAGATTATCCGAAATCACTGTTCTTTGACCGCACTGCCTCCATGTATGAGGAAAAAAAGGAGCTTCTGTTAAAGCAGAACATGATAATAACCTCGCCGTCAAAATGGCTTGCGGACAGGGCAAAGCAGTCTTTTCTGAGCGGATGTGAAGCACGCGTCATTCCCAACGGCATTGATACGGAGGTCTTCCGAAAGCGCGATACGGCAGGACTCAGAGCAAATCTCGGTCTTAAAAATGAAAAGACAGTTTTGGCTGTGGTTCCCGACCTTTCATTTGAGCACAAGGGAATACCCTATGTTCTTGAGCTTGTCGAGAGAATGAAAAACGATAACGTGAAGTTCATCCTTGTGGGAAAGAAGGACGAAAAGAGCGTATTTCCCGAAAACGTACTGGCTGTGGGCAGGACCGAAAACCAGAGGGAGCTTGCCGGGTATTATTCGCTTGCCGACTGCTTTGTGATATGCAGCGATATGGAAAATCTCCCCACCACCTGCCTTGAAGCTGTCTGCTGCGGAACACCCGTGGCGGGCTTTGACGTGGGCGGCACGGCGGAAACTGCGCCGGCGCCTACCGGCAAATTCTGCGCTTACGGCGACCTTGACGCGCTTGAAAAAAACGTGCGGTGCTTTCTCGCATCTCCCCCTCCGGCTGAGGCGTTTGAAGCCTTGAGAGAAAGGTATTCGGGCGAGATCATGTATAACTCATACAGAAAGCTCTTTGACGAGCTGACAGGGAGTAGGAAATGACTGAAAAAAGAGAGTATAAACGCTGTTCATGCTGTGTGATGGACACGACCGACAGCAAAATAAGCTTTGATGAAAACGGTGTCTGCGACTATTGCAGAGACTATTATAAGAATATCCTCCCGCGCTGGCAGGCACAGCAGCAGGATAAGGAGCTTCTTAAAAAGACAGCCGAGCGGATAAAGCGCGATACGCAGGGGCAGAAGTATAACTGCATCATCGGTCTGAGCGGAGGTGTGGACAGCTCGTATCTCTGCTATGTGGCAAAGGAGCTGATGGGGTTAAATCCGATCTGCTATGTATGCGATACGGGCTGGAATTTAAAAGTCGCCGATGAAAACATAAAACGGATCGTTGAGGCACTTGAGCTTGATGTTCACACGGAGACAGTCAACTGGGAGGAGATGCGCGATCTGCAGCTTGCGTTTCTTAAATCTCAGGTACCGTATCAGGATCTGCCGCAGGATCACGCGATATTTGCGGGATTGTATAACTATGCGGTGAAGAACGGGATAAAATACGTGCTCACCGGCGCCAACAGCGCGACCGAGTGCATCCGCCCGCCGATCGAGTGGGTCTATCAGAACGACCTGCGCTTTATTAAGGATGTTCACCGCCGCTTCGGCAAGGTGAAGCTGAAAACCTTCCCCATGTGCAGTATGCTCAAATACAGGCTGTATTACCCGCTTTTCAAGGGTATGAAGCGCATTGCGCCGCTTGACATGGTGGAGTACGACAAGGAGAAGGTCAAGGCGTTTTTGCAGGAGCGTTTCGGCTGGGAGCCGTACACAAACAAGCATTTTGAGGATATATTCACAAGGTTTTATGAGGGCTGGTATTTGCCCCACAAGTTCGGCTATGACAAGCGCAAATGCTATCTGTCAAATGAAATTCTTGTGGGTACAAAGACGCGTGAGGAGGCTCTCAGAGAGCTTGAGCAGCCGCCCTATGACTATGAGACGGCTATGCAGGATCTTGACTTTATTGCCGGAAAGCTCGGCATATCCTCCGAGGAGCTTAAAAGCATTATTGACGGCGAAAACAGGAGCTTTGAGGACTATAAAAACAGCTTCGGCTTTATTAAGCTCGGGACTGTCGTTCTGAGAACGCTGGGACTGGAAAAGAAAAAATTCCGGTGAGATGGAGAAAAGCATGAAAATTGCGCATATCGGACTTGCCTCATATTTTACCGAGGGTATGACATATCAGGATAATATGCTCACCGAACAGAATGTGAAGGACGGGCATGAGGTGCTGTATGTTGCCAATGCCGCAAAATATGTCGGCGGAAGGATAGTTGAAACAGGGTATGAGGATAAGATAATTTCAACCGGCGTGCGCCTTGTGCGTATGCCCTACGAGAGGTTTATCAACAGACTCGGAACTGAGAAGCTGCGCCGTGTGAAGGGGCTTTATAAGCTCCTGTGCGAGTTTGAGCCGGATGTAATACTCTGCCATGATCTGTGCTACTGGTCCGTTCTTGACGTTATACGATACAGAAAAGAGCATGACAACGTAAAGCTCTATTCCGACAATCACGCCGACTACGGCAACAGCGGCACGAACCGGCTGTCACTGTATGTTCTCAACGGGATGTATTACAGAGCACTTTTTCAGAAGGCTCTGCCGTATCTTGAAAAGGTGCTGTGCACCTCAACGGAACGTATTGATTTTGCCGCTGAGGTCTACGGCTGTCCGAGGGAGAAAACGGAGCTTTACCCGCTGGGCGGCATTGTTTACGGGGATGATGACTATTTGGAAATGAGAAGCTCATGCCGTAAAGAGCTTGGCATTGCCGACGGAAAGCCGCTTTTTATCCACTCCGGCAAGCTCGACGCGGGAAAGGAAACGGCAAAGCTGCTCGACGCCTTTTACTCCGTGCCGGAGCTGAACGCAAAGCTCATCATTATAGGCTCCGTACCGGAGGATATGAAGGAAAAGCTTCTGCCGCGCTTTGAGCGGGATAAGCGGGTGGAATATCTCGGATGGAAAAAGGCCGATGAGCTGACGGAATACCTCTGTGCGGGCGATATGTATCTCCAGCCCGGCACTATCTCCGCAACGATGGAAAACGCCATGTGCTGCCGCTGTGCACAGATGCTAAAGCCGGTGCGCTCGTATATTGATGCCTATCCGCGTGATATGGCGGTGTGGGTCGAAAGCGGAAAGGATATGGAAAACGCCTTCCGTGCGCTTGCACAGGGAGGGCTTTCCCTTGAGAAAATGAGAAAGAGCGCGTACAGTTGTGCCTGCGAAATGCTTGACTATAAAAAGCTCGCAGCAAGGCTGTACAGATAATACGGAGTTGATGTTATGTTTTCAGTAGTTGTACCGGCGTATAACGCCGAAAAGTGTATTTCAAGATGCATAGACAGTATTCTGAGACAGAGCTTCGGCGAGTTTGAGGTCGTTATCGTCGATGACGGCTCGACCGATGCGACATTGGAGCGGATAGAAAAGTATTCAGATAAGCGATTGAGAGTCATCACTCAGAAAAACGCCGGCGTTTCCTGTGCGAGGAATACCGGCATTAAAAACGCGAAATTCCCGTATGTCTGCTTTCTCGATTCGGACGATGAATGGTATGAAGACCATCTGTCCGTAATGAAGGATACGGTTGAGCGGTTTCCCGATAAGCGTTTTTTTGTCACGTTCAACAATGCGGAGCTGCTTGACGGGTCGGTCATTCCGCAGTTTGATTACAGCGGGGCTGATACGCCCTTTTTCGTGGATGACTTTCTGAAATATGAGTTTTCAAACGGTCTGCGCAAATGCTATTTTACCGGCTGTGTATGCGCCCACAGAAGCGTATTTGATGAATACGGTTTCTTCACGGAGGGAGAGAGCATTTCCGAGGATGACGATATGTGGAACAGGGTAATGCTCTATGAGGGCAAGGTCGTTGTTCCGCGTGTGACGGTGCTCAGACACAGAGACCACAGTCAGCTTACAAAGCAGCCGCCCGTCGGTGCGCCGTATCCCTTTAACCGGCGCGTAAACGCATATCTGTCCGATGAGTCCTTGAGCGATGAAAAAAAAGAGGAGCTTAAAAGACTTTATAATATAATGGAGCTTGCTTCGATACGTTCGCTCATTATAAACGGGCGAAAGGGCGAGGCGTTCATGAGGCTGAAAAAAACAGACAGAAGCTATGTTCCGGGAAAGAAGTATTATGAAACATGGGTTTCGTTTCTGCTTCCGGCGCTGGTTATGAAAAAAATAGTTCTTGGCAGAAATAAGAATTATTATTGAGACAGTTCGGTGTCTCGACAGAAAACAAGGAGAAAGGTTGAAACAGGTTCAACCTTGAACATTAAAAACCGTTTTTTCTCCGCTTGCGCGGCAACCGAAAGACCTGGCAGATTATGACTATCCCTTTTTATGGTCATTTTATGCTTTGAGGTTAAAGAAAGGAATGATCATAACGATAGAAGAAAACATAAAGGTCAGTATACTTTGTCCCGTATATAACCATGAAAAATATATCCGTCAGGCACTTGAGAGCTTTCTTGCACAGAAGACGGATTTCAGATATGAAGTGATCGTCAACGATGACGCTTCCACGGATCGATCTGCCGAGATCATCAGAGAGTTTGCGGAAAAATATCCCGACATCATCGTGCCTCTTTTTCACGAAGAAAACACCTATTCCAAAGGGATATCCCCTATAGGCAAATTCATGATTCCTGTGGCACGCGGCCAGTATTTCGCTTTCTGTGAGGGAGACGACTACTGGACGGATGAAAATAAGCTGCAGATACAGGTAGACTGGATGGACAGCCATCCGGAGTATTCTATGTGTGCCCACAATACGAGAAGTATTCATTGTGATACCGGAAAAACGGAGCTTTACAACAGTCGTTATAAGGAAGACCGCGATCTGACACTGCGGGACGTTCTGCACGGAGTGAATGGGGTCTATCATGCTACTTCTGTTCTTGTAAGAGCCAATTTTATAATCGAACCGCCCGATTTTTATTATATTTCGGAAAAACACAAAGTCGGCGATGACCCCCTGGCGATAACGCATGCTATTTACGGAAAGATACACTACATTAACAGGACAATGTCTGTTTACAGGATCAAAAGTACACCTACCGCGTGGTCAAGCCGAATTCATGAAAACGCTTGTATCATTGACAGGCTGCATGGCGCTGTGGAGATGTATGAGGCGCTTAAAAAACATATCCCGGATGAGTATATGGAGCTTCTTGAAAAGACTCTGCTGGATTACAAATGGGAGCTTTTGCAGGCGGAAGGAAAATTTTCGGAATTGAGAAGACCACCTTTTGATAAAATATTCAAAGAGAAGGAATTGAAACAGAGGCTCTGGATTTATATGAAGCAGTATTTGCCCGGTGCTTATCGGCTTTATCTGAAGCTCATCGGACACGAAGAGAGCCTGCCGGAAACGATGAAAAAAAAGAAATGAAATCAGAAGGAAAGGTTTTATCAAATCTCATATGGAGATTTGCCGAACGCTGCGGGGCTCAGAGCGTCACGCTCGTCGTGTCGATCGTACTGGCCAGATTGCTCGATCCGAAGGTATACGGAACGGTCGCGCTCATTACGGTCTTTACCAGCATACTCCAGAAATTTGTCGACTGCGGCTTAGGAACGGCGCTGATCCAGAAGAAGGACGCCGATGATCTGGATTTTTCTTCTGTGTTTTTCTTTAATATCTTTTCCTGCCTTCTGATCTATGCACTGCTGTTCTTTTCAGCGCCCGCTATCGCAAAATTCTATGACGATGAAGCTCTTACGGCGCTGATCCGTGTTATGAGTCTCATGATCGTCATATCCGGCGTAAAAAACGTTCAGCAGGCGTATGTTTCAAGGACACTTCAGTTTAAGCGCTTTTTCTATGCTACCCTCGGAGGTACAATCGGAGCGGCCGTTGTCGGTATCTGGATGGCCTATAAGGGAATGGGCGTCTGGGCGCTGGTCGTGCAGCAGCTTTTTAACGCCGCTGTGGATACAACGATATTGTGGTTCACCGTAAAATGGCGTCCCAAGCGGATGTTCTCCTTTGAAAGGTTGAAAACACTCTTCGACTTCGGCTGGAAACTGCTGGTTTCGGGGGTCATTGACACGGTCTGTATAAAGCTGTCCGATCTGATCATCGGCAAGCTGTATTCATCTTCTGCTCTTGCTTATTTCAATAAAGGTGCGCAGTTCCCGGAAATCATAGCCATCAATGTGAATTCGTCGATAGACAGCGTGCTCCTTCCCGTCATGTCCTCGCAGCAGGAGTCGGTCACAGCCGTCCGCGAAATGACGCGCAAGGCGATAAGGATAAGCTCGTACATCATGTGGCCTGTAATGCTGGGTCTGGCTGCCTGTGCCGAACCTCTTGTTCGTTTAATTCTGACAGATAAATGGCTGCCGTGTGTGCCGTTTCTCCGTATCGCCTGTATCAGTTATGCGACCTATCCTATCCACACTGCCAACCTCAATGCCATAAAAGCCATCGGCAGATCAGACCTCTTTTTGACTCTTGAAATAATCAAAAGTGTGTTGAGGATAGTTCTTCTGGCTGTTACGATGAATTTCGGCGTTATATATATGGCGTTCGGTATGCTTGCTTCAACGATGCTGGCGATGGTCGTCAACGCGTACCCAAATAAAAAGCTTCTTGATTACAGTTTTGTCAAACAGCTCAGAGACATTGTCCCGTCAGCTCTTTTATCATTTGTGATGGCTGCCGCTGTCCGGCTGGTAGAGCTGATAGGTATGCCGGACGTCATGACGCTCATTTTGCAGATAATAGCCGGAGCCGTTTTTTACGCTGTATCTTCAAAGCTTCTGCGGATGGAGGAATTTGACTATGCTTTTTCCACTGTCAGGAGTATGCTGAAAAAAGAGAACTGATGTTACTGATTTTTATTCTACCAAATGAATGAGCTTATTAGGCACGGAGAAGACAAGAAAGAAAATGAATGAACGAACAAAAAACAATCTCGCTTTTGTGCGCCTATAAGCCGACGGAGGCTATGTGCCGAAAAAGAAATACTATGAAACGCTTGTCTCGTTTTTTGTTCCCGCTTCCGTTATGAAAAAGATCGTCTACGGAAGAAACAGCAATTACTATAACTGAGAGGATACATAAAGCCGTTGAAAAAGCTGTCTGAAAAGATAAAAAACTTAATACCTTTGGATATGCTCTGGATATTCGGCAGCGGGGCGGCGTCACAGCTTTTCGGCTTTCTGTCATCGATAATCGTTGTCAGATTTCTGGACAAGGCGGATTACGGGCTGTATGTGGGAGCGTTCAACAAATACTCCTATTTTGCCACCTTCTTGGGTATGGGCTTTGCCACGACAGTATTGCAGTATTGCAGTGAGCAGCGCACAAGGACTCAGAAAAACGCCGTTTTCAGTTATGCGTTCCGGTTTGGCTCGGCGTTCAATATCGTTCTTACGGTGCTGATAATCGCGCTCGGAATAATAGTTGACCGGAACGGAAAAGGTCCCTATCTTACCATGATGTGCGCTCTGCCGTTTTTCAACTATCTGTTTTTCTATTACAGAAATATCCTGCGCACACAGTATGATAATAAAGGCTACGCGCTTATCTGCATGAGCAACGCCCTTGCCCTGTGCGCTGGAAATATCATCCTCACAAGGGTAATGGGCACGGCGGGCTTTATTGCCGCGTCATATATCGCCTATCCGCTCTCGTGCATCGTGGGAATAGCCCTTCTCCGAAAGAAGGATTTCTTCACCGAAATAAGGCTTGAGACCGAGAAGCTTGATAAGGAATTTAAAAAAGAGCTTATAAAGTATTCCGCCATGTGCGCTTCGATGTTCTTTGTGACCGTCATTCTCGGTCTGCTCGACATCACCTGTCTTGACATCATCACAGGCGACCCGACCGTGCTTGCCGAATACAAGGTAGCCCTTGCGATACCCGCGGCAATGCAGACGGTCACGGAGTGTCTGTCTACCTACTATTACCCTATACTTGTCAGAGAGTACACATCCGAGGGCGGCAATTTCAAGGGTATGATAAAAAAGTGCCTTATTGTGTACACACTTATTTCATTTGCGATGTCGGCGATGCTGTTCTTCCTTGCCCCGTTCATTATCAGAGTTATCTACGGCGCGAAGTACATCAACGCAGTTCCGATATTCAGAATTCTCTGTCTGCATCTGTTTGTAAGTGCCGGTGTTCATAAATTCATGGGCAATATAATCATGGCTATGAAGAAGGTAAACATCAGCCTCAGCTTTGCGGGTATCTCGGGTATACTGAACATTATTCTCGACTTTATCCTCATTAAATCAATGAGTTCGCCGGGCGCGGCATGGGCGACAGTTATCGTCACCGTATTTATAACCGCTCTTGAAGGCGTGTATGTTTACGCAAAGGTTTTTGCGGGGAAAGCGGGAAGCGATGTCCGATAATATGCCGGTGCTGCTTTTATGCAATATCAGATCATGTGCGGTCTTTCGGGCAGTGAGATGAACGCGCTTCTCGATGCGCTCAGACGACAGAACATAAATATTCCGCTGAAAGCCGTCCTGACGGAGACAAACGCAAAATGGTCTTCCGCAAGGCTTTATAAGGAGCTTTCGGCGGAGCGGGCTGCGTTCAAGGCTATAGCGGCGAAAAAAGCCGCAGGGAAAGGTTTACATAATAAATAAAGATGAATACGAAAATGAAAAACAGTATCGCGTTTGCGTTCAGGAGAAGTATTCCGATAATGGTGGGCTTTTTCCCAGTGGGGATAGCCTACGGAATACTCATGGCAAACGCGGGCTACAATTTCGTCTGGTCGGGGCTTACGAGCCTTATAGTGTTTGCGGGCTCACTGCAGATGCTGATGATCACGTTTTTCCAATCGGATATGTCGATGCTGACGGTAATCGTGACCGCCCTTCTGCTCAACAGCCGCCATATATTCTACGGGCTTTCATTTATCGAGAAATTCAACGGCTACGGCAAATGGAAATGGTTCCTCATTTACGGTCTGCCCGACGAGAGCTATTCGCTTCTGTGCGCGTATAAGCAGACGGAGGGCGTTGATGAAAAGTGGGTGCACATCTTCTCAACGGCGTTTATCTGGCTGTACTGGATAGTGTTTTCAACCCTCGGCGGCATCGTGGGCAGTCATATTCCCTTTGATACCACAGGAATTGACTTCGCGCTGACCGCGCTGTTCGTTGTCATACTCATTGAGCAGATAAAGGGTGCAGCGTCAAAGCTTCCGGCGCTTATCGCGGTATGCTCGTCGGTCGTATGTATAGCCGTTCTCGGGGCGGACAGCTTTCTGCTGCCCTCGCTTATTATCACCGTAATAATTTTGCTGCTGCTGCGCGGAAAGCTTGAGACAAAGGAGGCGGGACAATGAGCATTGATGTCGGAAGAAGCATACTGATAATCGTTCTCTGCGCCGCCTGTACCTTTGCCGAGAGATATTTTCCGTTCGCCGTGTTCGGAAAGCGTGAGGTGCCCGATACCGTTCGCTATCTCGGAAAGATACTGCCGATGGCGGTCATAGCCACGCTTGTCGTCTACTGCCTCAGAGGGACGGATATAGGCAGTATGTCCTCTCTTGTACCCGCCGCCTCGGCGGTGATCGTCACGGCACTGCTGCACCTCTGGAAAAGCAACACACTCATAAGCGTCGCCGGCGGCACGGCGGTGTATATGGTGCTCGTGCAGGCGGTATTTAAGTAAAGACAAATATATTTGGCTGCTGACCAAACCGTAGGGCGGGGGCTTCTATCACCCCTCCCTCTGTCCGCAAACGGACATCTCCCTCCGCCGGAGGGAGTCTTCCCGCCGCAGATTTGCAGAAACTCCAACCTTTCGGCGGGAGCAAGCCCCCGCCCTACGGTTGCCGCTTAGTAGATTAATTCAAATCCCGAAAGATTTCGTCAATATATTTTTCCGTAAACTCCGTGAGGGCGGGGAAGTCGGTCTCGGCTTTGAAAATATCCTCCAGTTCATCATGGACCGCTTTTGCCTTTTGCAGCTCCGAAATGGCAAGAGCGAGCTGTTTGTCCTTTGATTTATCCGTGTGCGAAGCGATTTCGAAGGGAATATCTATTATGTGCCCGCCGTCTGTTTTGAATATGCTGCCGGCAAAGCCTACACCGAACTGCGGCAGCAAAACAGCGTCGGGTTTCTCCGGCTCAACAGGGGAGGGGCACACGATGGCGGGAAGACCGGCTCTGCTTATTTCGTGCGTCAGCCCTGCAAGAACAGCGCTGTCAAAACCGGGATAGTTTATTATGTAAACCTCGCGGCAGAGCTTTGAGAGCTCGTCGTTGAGCGTGATTACACCCTCGCCGCAGATGCAGCGCAGAAATCTTCCGGAATAATGCACTGTCGGCTCGGTCGGTTTTGAAACGGCAATATCACAAAGGGCGTTTACAAGCTCGTATATCACCCTTTCACTGTACTGAGCATTATTTGCTTCATGCTCGGAGGCTTCCGCGAGGAGTTTATATGCATTCGTGTAATGAGTGCGGTATTCTTCAAATAAACTCTTTGCCGCGACGCGCTTATCGCCTGTGAGCGGCGTTTTACAGAAGCTGCCTAAGTTTACATAATCTCCATCAACTCCGAAGCTACACGGGTCGGAAATGTGCGGAGAGGTTCCGTCCATCCAGCCGCGCTGAATGGCGGGAATATACACGCCGTCAAGCGACTCCAGATCACCCGAGCAGATGACGTACTCAACGTCAAACCCTTTTCGCTCCGCTTCGCGTCCGATCCTCCGCATGAAGCCGGACTTGCCGGTGCCCGGACCGCCTTTTATTACGCTGAGATAATCGCCCTCCGAGCGGCAGAAGCCGTCATAGAGCGAAAAAAACCCCCGTGCACTGTTTGCACCTAAAAAGTAACTGAAATTCATTCGATCACCCCCGTTTGATCATTCTATGCATCAAACAGGGGAAATATGAGGCATACGATGTATAACTGCATTCTTTTTGATTTTGACGGAACTGTTTTTGATACGGTGGACGGGATCATCAAATCCGTCCGCTATGCTCTCAACAAGCATGATATGGACGCTCCCGATGAGCTCCTGCGCCGCTTTGCGGGACCTCCGATGGAGGAGATGTTCATGCAGACCTTTGACACCACGCCCGAAGAGGCAAAACAGCTCAGAAAGGATTTTCAGGAGCGGTATGTCCCCATTGGTCTTTATGAGTCCAAGCCCTTTGACGGGATAGAGGATATGCTTTCCGCTTTGAAAGCAGGCGGGAAAAAGCTTGCCATCACTACGCTGAAACCGACCTTTATGGCGGAAACGCTTCTGAAACACTCCGGACTTATCCGATATTTTGACCTTGTCTGCGGCGTCTCTCCCGAGGCTACGAACTTTACCAAGAGCGAGCTTGTCTGCATTGCGATGGAGAAGCTGGGGGCGTCGAAGGAGGAGACCGTGCTGGTAGGCGATACGAAGTATGATATTTACGGCGCCCACGGTGCGCACTTGAAGGCTGTGGGCGTGCGTTACGGTTTCGCGCCGGACGGCGAACTGGAGGAAGCCGGAGCGGATTATTTTGTAAACAGCGTAGCGGAACTGAAAGAGTTTCTTTTGCCGTAAAAAAGCGGTGTGTTGTCGATGATCTATCGAAACACACCGCTTTCCGTTATAACGGGCAATATTGTTCTGTCATGGTCTTCAATAGGAATATGCTCTTCTGTCAGCTCCTCATAGCAGAGCATGACGGTCTTTCCGGTATAGCCTTCAAGGAAACGGTCGTAATACCCGCCGCCGTGTCCGAGACGCTTTCCGTCGTGACTGCATGAGACACAGGGTATGACTGCGAGGTCTATTTGAGTTATGTCAACCAATGGGGCGTTCCCGTCCGGTTCGGGTATTCCGTATGCCCCCTCGCTCAGCTCGTCGAGAGCTTTTATCTCCCTTGCCTCCATAATACCGTCGCCGATACACAGCGGAACACACAGCCTTTTCCCATCGGCGATGGCAGAGCGGAGAAGCTCAGAGGTGTCCACCTCGCCGTTGGTGCCGACAAACGCGAACACGCACTGTGCGCTTGCGTACTCATCCGAAGACAGCAGAAGGGAAGTGATGGTTTCATCGGCGGCTTTGCGATGATCATCCGAAAGAGCGTTCCTTCTCGTTTTGATAAGGCGGCGCAGAGCTTTCTTTTCCTCGCTGACCGTCGTTTTGAAGACTCTTTCACGCAGCAGCTTTATGAGCAGGGGGAGGATGAACGAATAAACAACGCACCTTCCGATACAGACAAGGTATCTGAGCGCCATCGAGCCGAAAATATATACACGGGAATAGTAGCCGTATATTTTGCTGTCGATATACATTACGCCGGTGTTCAGCGTCGTGATGACAAGCTCCGAGACAAGCACGATGAAAAGCGTCTGCAAAAAGGAGAGGGAAAAGCTTTTTTTCTTTGCGTAAAAGCCGGCAATGGCGCCGCCGATGACATAGGGCAGCATCCACAGCAGTGTTGTAGCCGAAAAACCGTAGCGAAGGAGCTGATAGACAAAGGTGCCCACAAGACCTATGACCGCGCCGTCCGGTGCACCGAAAACGAGCGCACCGAGCAGCACCGGCAGACTTTCAAGCGTTATTTTCAGATTGCCCATGTCAAGCGACACATAGCCGAGTACGGCGCACATGGCGGCAAGCATGGAGTTGATGGCAAGCTGTTTCGTTTTCATTAAAACAGACCTGTGATTACGCCGTTTTCATCAATATCTATCTTCTCTGCGGCGGGGACCTTCGGCAGTCCGGGCATCGTCAGAATATCGCCGGTGAGAGCCACGATGAAGCCCGCGCCCGCGCTGACCTTCAGCTCACGCACGCTCACCGTGAAGCCTTTGGGCGCACCGAGCAGAGAAGCGTCATCCGAGAAGGAATACTGTGTCTTTGCCATGCACACGGGCAGCTTATCAAAGCCGAGCTCCGTGAGCTTTTTGAGCTGCTTTAAGGCTGCGCCGGTAAGCTGAACGCCGTCTGCACGGTAGACCTTTGTGCATATCGCATTGAGCTTTTCTTCGATCGTCGTGTCAAGCTCATAGCTGAGTCTGAAATCATTGGGCAGCTCACAAAGACGGACGACCTCTTCTGCCAGCGCCGTTCCGCCCTCTGCGCCGTTGGCCCATACCTCCGAAAGCGCCACATTCACGCCAAGCTCGCTGCAGCGCTTTTCGACAAGCGCAAGCTCCGCATCGGTGTCGGTCGGGAAGGCGTTGATCGCCACGACGCAGGGCAGACCGAACACATCGCGGATGTTGGAAACGTGCTGCAGGAGATTAGGCAGTCCCTTTTCAAGAGCGTCAAGGTTTTCCTCGTTGAGGTCGGCCTTGGCAACACCGCCGTGATATTTGAGAGCGCGGACGGTGGCGACGACGACCACGGCATCCGGTGTAAGACCGGCAAGACGGCACTTGATGTCAAAGAATTTTTCCGCGCCGAGGTCTGCGGCGAAGCCTGCCTCGGTGACGGTGTAGTCGGCAAGCTTCATCGCCATGCGCGTGGCGGTGACGGAGTTGCAGCCGTGGGCGATGTTTGCGAACGGACCGCAGTGCACAAAGGCGGGAGTGCCCTCAATGGTCTGCACCAGATTGGGCTTGAGAGCGTCCTTGAGAAGAACGGTCATAGCACCCTCCGCCTTGAGATCGTGGGCGGTGACGGGCTTCCCGTCATAGGTGTAGCCCACGATTATCCGACCGAGACGTGCTTTCAGATCGGGGATATCGGAGGCGAGGCATAAAACAGCCATGACCTCGGAGGCTACCGTAATGTCAAACCCATCCTCACGGGGAACGCCGTTCGTTCTGCCGCCGAGACCGTCGACTATATTGCGAAGCTGCCTGTCGTTCATATCGACGGCACGCTTCCACGTGATCTGTTTAGGGTCGATGCCGAGAGCGTTGCCCTGCTGGATATGGTTGTCCAGCATGGCGGCGAGCAGATTGTTCGCCGCGCCTATGGCGTGAAAGTCGCCGGTGAAATGGAGGTTGATGTCCTCCATCGGCACGACCTGCGCGTATCCGCCGCCGGCAGCGCCGCCCTTGATGCCGAATACGGGACCGAGAGACGGCTCACGCATGGCGAGGATCGCGTTTTTTCCGATCCTTCTGAGACCGTCCGCAAGACCGACCGCCGTGGTCGTCTTGCCCTCACCGGCGGGGGTGGGAGTGATTGCGGTCACTAAAATAAGCCTGCCGTTTTTGCGCTCTTCCATATCCCTGAGCATACGGTAATCCACTTTGGCTTTATACTTGCCGTAAAGCTCCAGATAGTCCTCATCGATACCGGCCTTTTCGGCGATATCGGTTATGTTTTCCATTTTACACGACTGTGCTATTTCAATATCGGTTTTATATTCCATAGAAAACCTCCTACAGATATTTTAGAGAAAGTATACCATTTTTCCCTGTACATAGCAACATAAAAAGAACAGAGAAAGAAGATTGCAAACAAATTTAATCTGCGCTATAATAACTGTATTATTTTTTGGAGTGAATGAATGAAAACAAAGCTTGGCGACGAGCCGAAATATCGGCTTTTTTTCTATATGGTTCTCGCGGCGGGTATTTTTGCCCGCCTATGGCAGTTCGGCATTATCCCCGGAGACATCAATCAGGATGAAGCTTTTGCGGGCTATGAGGCGTATTCTATCCTAAAATACGGCATCGATACCGCCGGTAAGCATAACCCCGTATATCTGGTCGCGTGGGGCAGCGGCATGAACGCGCTGGAAAGCTATCTGATGATGCCGTTTATCGCCCTTTTCGGTCTGAAGGTGTGGGTGATAAGGCTTCCGCAGGTGATCGTGGGTATTCTCTCCCTCCCCGCCGTATATGCGCTTGTAAAAAGAACGGTAAACGAAAGAGCGGGGCTTTTAGCTATGCTCATGCTCGCCGTCTGCCCGTGGCACATTATCGCCTCCCGCTGGGGGCTTGAATCCAACCTCGCGCCCGGCTTTCTCCTTTTCGGACTTCTCTATTTCGTAAAAGCGCTTGAAAACGAAAAATATCTTATGCTTTCGGCGCTGATGTACGGACTTTCGCTCTACTGCTACGCGACCTACTGGATCTATATTCCGTTTATCATTCTTGCTCTGCTCATTTACTGCCTTATCACGAAAAAACTGCGCTTTGACAGATATATGCTCTTCTTCGGCATTATTCTGGCACTTTTTGCCGTGCCGCTTGTGCTGTTCCTGCTGATAAACTACGGATATATCGAGGAGATAAGTACGCCGCTTTTCACGATCCCGAAGCTTCTCTATATGAGAAACAGTGAGATGTCCTTTGATGAAAAGGCGAAAAAGCTTGAGCTGCTCAAATACATTTTCTTTTATCAGACCGACAGGACTCCGTGGAACAGCCCCTCAGAATACGGTCTTTTCTACTATTGCTCCATGCCGTTTGCCCTTGCGGGACTCATATTCTGCATCCGCGGCTTTGTAAGAGGAATTAAGGAAAAACGCTTTGCTCCGGAGTTTATCCTTCTTGTGCAGTTTGTGCTCGCTCTGCCGCAGTGTCTGCTGATAAAGGCGAACGTGACAAAAATAAACATTCTCTTCATCCCGCTCGCAGTTTTTATCGCGTTGGGTATCTATTGGATAAGCACATTTACGTTCAGAAGGTTTTCAATCGTTTTGGCGTGTCTGTATACTCTGCTGTTCATCGGCTTTGAGACCTATTACTTCACGGATTATGTAAACGAGACTGACGCCCATTTCTCACGCGGCTTTGCCGAGGCTTTTGAATATGCCGACAGCACCGGAGAGCACGTTTATTTTGAAGAGGGCACGTTTTATCCCAAGGTACTGTTTTATTCGCGTATCCCCGTTGAGGAATTCAGAGACACGGTCGAATATGAGTTTTACCCGAGCTCCTATCTCACTGCGCTCGGCTTCGGAAAATACAGTATGTGGGCAGACCCGTATCATCCGGAGGAGAATGCCTCCTATGTCATAAGTGTCTCCGGTGACGCGGGGCTGCTTGAAGCGTCGGGCTTTACGGGGGAACGTTTCGGATATTATACGGTATATACACACGATTAGGGTGACATAATATGTTTTTTGAGAAAAAAGCACGTTGAAAGGCGGTTCGCCATAAGGATTTACAGGTTTTGATCCGCCCTTTTCCGCCCATACTGCATAAAAAATTCCGGAAATACGACAGTATTCCCGGAATTTTATTATATTGTCTGGACGAAAAATGCCTGGCTCAAAACTGCTTCGCACCTGAAAAGCAGGATGTTTTTGGCAGGACAAGGTTCCTCGTCGCAGGAATACTTTTTGTATTTCAAGGCGATTTAACGCAGTACTGCCGAAAAAAGACGCTTTTCAGGCTGCAAATCCCTATGGTGAACCGCCTAAAGACGTGCTTTTTTGCAGAATAAACAAAAACGATGCAAAATGCTCTATTGCAAATGTGTCTGATTTGTGTATAATAGAGTGAATTTGCAAAAATCCTTTCAGGGAGGAAAAGAAATGCTCTTCGCGCTGCTATTTATCTTTTTCATCATCCTCAACGGAACCGTTACGGTTGAAATTGCCGGAGTGGGCGTTGTGGTGTGCGGTCTGGCAGCATTGCTGGCCGTAAAGGTATTGGGCTGGAACAGGGAGAAAGAAAAAAAGCTCCTTCGTTTGATACCGGATGGATTTTGTTACATCTGTCTTGTGGTCAAGGAGATCATCAAGGCAAACTTTGATGTAATGAAGATCATTTTCAGCCGCGATCTCCGCGAAATGAAGCCTGCGATATTCACCTTTGACAGCGGTCTGAAAACCGAGCTTGCCCGCACGGTGCTCTCCGACAGCATTACGATCACCCCGGGTACCTACACCGTGAAAACAGACGGACCGATGCTCACCGTTCACCGTCTGGGCAACGGCTTTGCTTTCACCCAGGAGGAGCTTTGCTTCGCTCGGAGCCTGAGTAAAATCGAAGAGAAGGAGAGTGCGCGTAATGCTTAATGTACAGGAGATCGAATTTCTGAAAAACGTATTTCTTGTCGTGTTCGGAGTGATCGGTCTGGGCTGCATCGCCTGCCTTGTCTACGGCGTAAAGGCAAAGCGCTTTACCGACAGGATCGTTGCCGTGAATATCATCACGACCCTCTCTCTCAACGCCATCTGTATGCTGGCGATATATCTGCGTCAGGACTACGTGCTTGATATCGCGCTGATCTATGCGCTTTTGAGCTTTACCGCGGTCGTCGTCCTCGCAAAGCTTCTGGGCGCAAAGAATAAGAAGGAGGAAAGTGAAGAATGATAAGAGCTTATATCGGCGCTGCGTTCCTTATTTTAGGCGCCGTGACCTTTCTTATTTCACTTGCGGGCGTATTCAGATTTAAATATGTCCTCAACCGTATGCACGCCTCCGCCATCGCCGATACTCTCGGCACATTGCTGATATGCATAGGTCTTTTCATCATCCGGGGCTTTTCAATGACCTCGATCAAGCTTATCATCATCATCGCCGCCATGTGGATAACCGGCCCCGTATGCACCAACCGCATCGCCGCCGCAGAGGTTTCCACCTCCGATGAATACAAGGAATTTACAAAGGAGGAAGAGTAATATGCAGACAGTATCTCTTATCCTTCTGGGCTTTATGATCGCCTGCGCCATCTGTGCATCGCTCAGCAAAAGCCTTTTCAATACCGTGCTTATCTTTATGGGCTTCAGCGTTATCATGAGCGTTGTCTGGCTCGTGCTGCAGGCCCCCGACCTTTCCATTACGGAAGCTGCCGTCGGCGTCGGCGTCGATACGGTGCTGTACTTCCTCACGCTGAAAAAGCTGAACGCACTGAAGGGAGGTAAAGAAAACAATGACGCTGAAAAATCTTAAGGCATGGATAGACGGCGAGCTGGAAGCCTTCAATTTCGAGCCCGACACCGCCTATAAGCGTCCCGAGGCTGTCAAAACAAAGGTCGCCAAAGCCGACAGTGACAAAGCTCT
The DNA here is from genome assembly GCA_030531595.1 of Eubacteriales bacterium. GTDB lineage: Bacteria > Bacillota > Clostridia > Oscillospirales > Oscillospiraceae > Limivicinus. The sequence continues at coordinate 19,424 of JAUNND010000001.1, forward strand.
GAAAATAATCTCCGTCATCGTTGCCGCAGTACTTCTTTTCGTGATGCTCTCCATCGTTTATACGCTCCCCGCCTTCGGCTCTGGTGCCGCCACCGACAATGAGCTTACCGAGCGCTACATAGAAAAGGGTATGTACGAGGTCGGCGCAAGAAACCTCGTTGTCAACATGATCCTTGTCTACCGAGGCTTTGACACATTCGGTGAGTCCACCGTTCTTTTCACCGCCGCCACCTGCGTTCTCATGCTCCTTATGGGTACGGCCGAGAAGACCGAGGAGATCAGGCCCGAAAATAACACGACGATCCTGAGAACGGTCATTACCGGCCTTTTCCCCTTCGTTCTGGTCTTCGGTATCTACATCCTCTTAAACGGTCACCTCTCTCCCGGAGGCGGCTTCTCCGGCGGCTCTGTTCTCGGCGCGGGACTTATACTGCTCGACATCTCCCTCGGCTGCGAGACTGTTCGGAAATTCTTCTCCGTCAAGGTGTTTGACGCTGTCAGAGTCGCCGCACTGTGCTTCTACTGCGCTTCCATCTCGTGGCTTTCCATCTGCGGCGCAAACGGTCTTGACAACCACATCGGCACCGGCACTCCCGGACACCTGTTCTCCGCCGGTCTTATTATGCCGATAAACCTCGCGGTCGGCTGCGTTGTCGCCTGCACGATGTACGCTTTCTTTACTTACTTTTACAGAGGTGAACTGAAATGAGCGGAATAGCTGTCTATTATAACAATCTCTTTGAGACCGGAGCCGCCATTCTGTTCGTCATCGGACTTCTGACTCTGCTGCTCCACAAAAACCTTATCAAGAAGATCGTCGGTCTTGGCATCATGGACTCCTCCATCTACCTTATGCTGACCTCCACGGGCTTTGTAAACGGCAAGGTAGACCCCATTGTCGAGGATGTGCTTGAGCCTGTCTCCGCCACGTTCTACGGAAACCCCGTCCCGACCGGTCTTGTCCTCACGGGCATCGTTGTCTCCGTCAGTGTCACCGCTTTTTTGCTTGCACTGACTGTCAGACTCTACAAATACTACGGCACTCTCGATCTTGACGAGATACTTGCCAGTGCAAAGAAGGGGGATAATTGATGCGTCCTATATATGAAAATATCCCCGCAGTGAGCATTCTCTTCATGATGCTCATGGGCATCGTCAGTGTTGCCCCCAAAAACAAGAAGACGGCGTTCCGTATAACGGTCTGCGCTCTGCTTCTTCTCTTCGGCGCAAGCCTTTATCTCACTGTAAGCCTCACCGGAGGCCGCTCCTTCACCTACGCGATGGGCAACTGGGGCGCCCCCTGGGGCAATGAGCTTCGCGCAGGTCCCCTTGAGGCTCTTATGGCTACCGTTTTCGCTTTCACCATGCTTATGTCCGTTTTGGGCGGCCGCTATGACGCGGAAAACGATATTCTCCTTGAAAAGCAGCCTCTCTACTACATAATGCTCGATCTGCTGATGGCGTCGCTGCTGGCTCTTATCTACACGAACGACCTGTTCACCGGCTACGTTTTCATCGAGATCAACACCATCACCGCCTGTGCTCTCGTTATGGCAAAGGAGGAGGGGCGCACCATTGCCGCCACCGTCCGTTACCTTATCATGAGCCTTGTCGGTTCCTCCCTGTTCCTGATGAGCGTTGCTCTGCTCTACGGCATTACGGGTCATCTTCTTATGGAGAGCCTCGCTCCCGCTATCGCAAAGATAGCCGAGACAAAGTCCTACTTCTTCCCGCTTGCCGCTTTAAGCTGCATGATGGTCTGCGGTCTTTCCATCAAGAGCGCACTCTACCCCTTCTCCACATGGCTTCCCGACGCACACGGCACCGCGACCACTACCTCCTCCGCCGTTCTGTCCGGTCTTGTCATAAAGGGCTACATCATTCTGATGGTCAAGGTCTTTGTCCGCTGCTATTCTCTTGAGCTTGTCAACAGCCTCGGTCTTACCAACATCCTCTTTGTCCTCGGCGTTGCAGCTATGATAATGGGCTCCGTCAAGGCAATAAAGGAAACGCACCTCAAGCGCATGATCGCCTACTCCTCCGTTGCACAGGTCGGCTACATCTTCATAGCTGTCGGCATGGGCACAAAGGCGGGGCTTATCGCCGCGTTCTTCCAGATCATCGCTCACGCCGTCACCAAGTCCCTGATATTCTGCTGCGCGGGCGGTATGATAGACGCGACCCACCACCAGAAGCAGCTTTATGAGCTGGACGGCGCGGGACGCAGAAATCCCGTCGCCGGTATCGGCTTCACGGTCGGCGGTCTGGCAATGGTCGGTATTCCTCTGCTCGGCTCCTTCGTTGCAAAGATCTACATCGCCAACGCCTCTGTCGGCATGGGCTGGATGGCGGTCGTTGCACTGGCAACTCTCGGCATAAGCGGCGTTCTGAACGCACTGTATTATCTCCCCGCTATCATCCGTATCTGGAGATGTGAAAACCACGAGGACACCAAGGCCGAAAAGTGCGACGGACGCTTCGCATTCGCCGCGATCGTCCTCACCCTTGTCGTTATCGCTCTCGGTGTCTGCTATGAGCCTGTCGCAAAGATATTGGCTCTCGGCGTTGATCTGCTGTAAGGAGGTAAAGGAATATGAAATCTGTTTACGTACTTACACTTCTTCTGCCCATCCTCTTTGCCGCTCTGCTTCTGAGCAAGGTCGGCAAGGGAAAATGGCGTGTTCTCACCTGCTTCGGAGTAGGTGTGGAAATGCTCCTTACGATCCTTGTCGCCGCCTCCGCAAAGACAGAGGTGACGATGTTCACGCTTCTGGGTCTGCCTTTCGTCCTCAATCCGGACGTGACCGGCTGCATCTTCGCGGTGCTTTTCGGCGTACTGTTCTTTGCCTCCGGAGTGTTCGCCACCGAGTATCTTGACCATGACCATAACCCCGGAGAATTCGGCGCGATCTATGTGCTGACTCTCGACGCTATGATCGGCTTAAGCTGGGCGGGCAACCTCCAGACCTATTATATGTTCTTTGAGTGCCTGACTCTGGCAAGCTTCCCGCTCGTTCTGCATGAGCTGAACATGAAGTCACGCAAGGCAGCCGAGAAGTACCTGTGCTACTCGCTGCTCGGCGCGTCCTTCGTGCTGTTCGGCATGATCTACATCCAGAAGCTGCTGGGTACTCTCACCTTCGCCGCAGGCGGCTATGCCGTTGCCGAGGGTGATACAAAGCTTGCTCTTGTTATCGCGTTCGTTACCATCATGGGCTTCGGCTGCAAGGCGGGTATCATGCCTCTGCATGACTGGCTGCCCACCGCTCACCCCGTGGCTCCCGCTCCCGCCTCCGCAATTCTCTCCGGCACAGTCACCAAGGCGGGTGTTCTGGGTATCATGAGAGTTGCGTACTTCCTTTTCGGGGCTGAGTTCCTGCGCGGCACATGGGTACAGACAACGCTTGTCGTTATCGCCCTTATCACCGTGTTCTGCGGCAGTATGCTCGCATACAAGACACGCATCCTAAAAAAGCGTCTTGCTTACTCAACCGTTTCTCAGGTCAGCTACGCGCTGTTCGGTCTGTTCCTGTTCACAGAGGCAGGCTTTGTCGGCGCAATGCTTCAGGTTTTGTTCCACGCGGTGTGCAAGGTCTGTCTGTTCCTCTGCTCCGGTTCTGTCATCCACCACACCGGTCAGGAGCGTATCTACTCCGAGCAGGGTCAGTTCAATTACTACGGACTGGGCAAGGCAATGCCGTGGACGATGGTCGGCTATACTCTCGCCTCCCTCTCCCTTGTCGGTCTGCCTCCCTTCGGCGGCTTTGTAGGTAAGGAATATCTGGCGGAGGGCAGCTTTGTCGCTCTCGGTCACGCAGGCTGGATCGGCGCCGCAGTATTGCTCACCAGTGCTCTGCTGACCGCCGGTTATCTGCTTTCCATCAGCTCCAACGCCTTCTTCCCCAAGCCCGGCTCACTCACCGTCAAGGCACATGAGGCAACATGGAGAATGACCGTTCCCATTATGATCCTTGCCTGCCTGCTTGCCATTCTCGGTATTTACAGCTTCGGTTACTCCGATATGATCTTCGGACTTGCCGAAATGCTCGTTTAAGGAGGTGCGATAAGATGAATAATATGCTGTTTGCTATCGTTCTCCTGCCTATCCTTTGCGGTCTGTTCATGTTCATAAGACCCTTTACAGACAGAAAGAACAGAAATATCTACGTCTTTATCGTCACCTGTATCACAAGCGCTCTGGTCATCTGGTGTGTACTGTCCGGCATGGACGGCACGCTGACTCTGCTGCGTCTGGACGACACGCTCACCCTCGCTCTGCGCATGGACGGTCTTTCCAGAGTCTTTGCGGTCATCGTCTCCGTGCTCTGGCCCATCGCCGTGCTCTACTCCTTTGAGTACATGAGCCTTGAGCATGAGGAAAACCGTTTCTTCGCCTTCTACACCATCACCTACGGTGTCGTTTTAGGCATTGCAAACGCTGCAAACTACTTTACGCTCTACTTCTTCTATGAATGCCTCACTCTTGCCACATTGCCACTTGTTATGCACGAGATGGACAGCAAGGCACGCTACGCCGGCAAGAGATATATCATTTACTCCATGTCGGGCGCGGCGATGTCGTTTATCGCAATGGTTCTTGTCGCCAACGGCGGAAGCCTTGATTACGTTCTCGGCGGCTGCGGCAGCGTTGCCGGAAAGACCGCTCAGATAGTCTTCCTGCTCGGCTTCTTCGGCTTCGGTGCAAAGGCTGCCATCTTCCCGCTGCACGGCTGGCTTCCCACCGCCGGTGTCGCTCCTACCCCCGTCACCGCTCTGCTCCACGCTGTCGCGGTCGTTAACTCCGGTCTGTTCGCAATTCTCCGCCTTATCTACTACTGTGTAGGTGCGGATAATCTGCTCGGTACTACCGCACAGACGATCGCAATGGCGTTTGCCTGCTTCACCATCGTCTACGGCTCTACAATGGCTCTGCGCAACCGCAACCTCAAGCGCAGACTGGCATACTCAACGGTCAGTAACCTGAGCTATGTTCTGCTCGGCGCAACGCTCATGTGCCCCGCGGGTCTGGCCTCCGCACTGATGCACATGGCGATGCACTCCGTCATCAAGATCATCCTCTTCTTCTGCGCCGGTGCTCTGCTGTGCGCCACCCACCACAAGGGACGCAATGTTGAGGACTATGAGGGCTATGCAAAGAAGCTTCCGCTGCTGTTCAGCATCTTTGCCATCGCCTCACTCGCCCTTATCGGCGTACCTCCCTTCGGCGGCTTCACCTCCAAGTGGGCAATCGCTTTTGCCTCCACCGCACAGGGCACTATGGGTATGATCGGTGTTGCCGCCCTCTGTATAAGCGCATTCCTCACGGGCCTCTATCTGGTCGATGTGCTTATCCACGCCGTGTGGCCCGCCAAGGACGGTATCCCCGTCGATCTGGAGCACTGCCATAAAAACGGCTGGCAGATAAACCTCAGCCTTATTATTCTGACGGTATTGCTTATAATCGTCAGCGCATACGCAAATCAGCTTTACGATGCCTTCGCGGGTATCGCCGGACTTATGTGATAGGGGAGGGACAGCAATGAAAATGAGTTCATTAATTCTCGTATCTGTTCTCCTGCCTGTGGCGGCAGGCTTCCTCACATGGCTTGTCGGAAGAAAGGGCAAAAACGGCGCGGCAAAATACATCAGCCTGATCACCGTTGCTCTTGAATATGTTTTCACATTCATGCTGATGCGCTATATCGGCAAGAACGTCACCATTCCTGCCGTATTCACCGTTGATCTGCACTTTCAGGTCACAGCCTTCCAGCTTACCCTTGTCGGACTTGCCTGCTTTGCATGGCTCATGAGCACTCTGATGTGCTTAAAGACCGACGATCAGGCGCGTTTCAGAATGTTCTCTCTCATGTCTCTCGGCATGACAGTAGGCGCATTCTTAGCCGCCGACTTTGTTACGCTCGTTGTATTCTTTGTCATTATGAGCATAGTAAACTGGTTTGTCGTGCTGCACAACGGCGATGAAAAGGCATACAACGCCGGTAACTCCTACATCGGATCCGCTATCATCAGCACCATGCTCACCATGATGGGTATGTTCATGATGCACCATATCGGCGAGTCTCTGAGCTTTAAGACCATTGCCGAGGTCATCCCCGAGGTAGAAAAGAACGCGACCTTCTATACCGCCGGTATTCTCATAACGATAGGTTATCTCACCAATGCCTCGGTATTTCCGTTCCATACATGGCAGTCAAAGACCTACGGCGCGGCCCCCGCAGTCGGCTCCGCGTTTATGTCCTCCGCCGTTTCCAGAGTCGGTGTGTTTGCCGTGTGCGTTGTCAGCACGGTTATCTTTGCCGGTGACGCGACCTTCGGCATGATACTTCTCGTGCTTGCCTGCCTCACAATGCTTGCCGGCGGCGTGTTCGCCATCTTTGCTTCAAATATGAAGCGCATGATAGCCAATGTCGCAATGGCACAGAGCGGAATGATCTTCCTCGGCGTTGCTCTGAGCGTTATTTTCGGTGCCGACGGCGCCTCAGCCGCAAAGGGTGCCGTAATGCAGACCGTCAGCGCATCTCTCAGCGTGCTGTGCCTGTATCTGTGCGCTGCCGCCGTTGAGTGCAAGTGCGGCTGCACCTGCCTCAACTCCGTCAAGGGCGCGGGCAAGGGCAAGATCGCTCTTATGGTCGCCTTTATCGTTGCCTCTTTCGGTGTTGTCGGTATTCCCGTATTCGGCGGCTTTGCCGGAATTAGCGCACTGTATGTAAGCGCGGGTGCTTACCTATGGGCGCAGTATGCTCTGGTCGTTTCCTTAGGCCTTGTATTGCTTGCCCTTGCAAAGCTGTTCGCCGTGGTGTTTCTTGACAAGACCGGCGAGGAGAGCGGAAAGCTTTGCACCTTGAGTAATGTCGTTCTGATCGTTTCGGCAGTAGGCATAGTATATGCCGGTCTGACTGTCGGAAAACTTGCCGATATCTGCCTGCCCTTCTTCGGCTTTGAGAGCGCGGAGTATGAGGTAAGCTATATGTTCATCATCAAGGAGATCGCCATTGCCGCTGTATGCTACTGTCTGTTCGGACGTATGCTGCACAAGAAGGAAGGCAAGTATGTCAACGCATGGCCTGAGGGACTTGACCTTGAGGAAAAGTTCTACCGTCCTCTGTTCATGACTGTTCTGCCCTACATCGGCGGCTTCTGCGCAAGGCTTGCGGGAAGTGTGTTTGACTGGATAGTTTCCGGCTGTGACATGATCATCAAGCGCGGCAATGAGAATATCGCCGCAAAGAACGAGGATGACAAGTTTGCCGTTTACCCCAAGGATATGGAGACCTCACGCGGCACAGCCTCCACACTCGCCTACGGTCTCGCGCTTGCCGGTATGGTACTGGTCGCGACCTTCGCATGGGTCCTTCTGAGACTGTGATACAAAAACAGAAATTGCCTTCGTCGTATGACGGAGGCAATTTTTTACGTTGACAAAGGTAACAATTTGTCATAAAATTGAGTATGTAAGGCGAATTATCAAAAAATAATGTAGGGCGGGGGCTTGCTCCCGCCGTTAAATAAGAAATCGGTGAAGTATATGATAAGAGAAATACTGAAATTAGGCGATCCGCGCTTATACGAAAAATCCTCAAAGGTCACGGAGAAGGACTTTGAGTTTCTGCCCCTCTGGGCGGAGGATCTGCACGATACGCTTCTTGAATACCGCAGGACATACGGGGCTGGCAGGGCGATAGCCGCACCGCAGATCGGCATAAAAAAGCGTATCATCTATATGCTGACGGATAAGGAGTATATTTTCATAAACCCCGTGCTCACATTCCCCTCAAAGGAGAAGTACGAGGTCATGGACGACTGTATGTCCTTCCCGGGGCTGTGCGTGAAGGTAAGACGCTACCGCTATGCCGAAATATCCTACCTTGACGGCAATATGCAGCCGCAGACCATGCGGCTTTCGGGCGATTATTCCGAGCTTTTGCAGCATGAGTACGACCATTTAGACGGCATACTCGCCACCATGCGTGCGATAGACGAAAAGTCATTTTATATGATGCAGATGAAAAGAGATGTTTAATCACTCAAAAGCTCTCTGATCTGTTTTTTTACTTTTTCAATGTCACTGTTGGTCAGTATCGGGATAAGTCTGTTGATTTCCTCAATGCTCTTATCCCACCATTTCCATTCAAGCAGCAGAGCGATCATTTCATCGTCAAAGCGTTTGCGGATAGCTCTTGCGCTGTTGCCGACAACGACGGTATAGGGGGCGACATCACTCCCGACAACGCTGCCGGCACCTATGATGGCGCCGTCACCGATGTGTACACCGGGCAGGATAGTTGCGTTCTGCCCTATCCAGACATCGTTGCCGATGACGGTATCGCCCTTGAACGGCATATCCTCGGTCTTTGGCGGCTCCATGCTCCAGCCCTCTAAAGTGTAAAAAGGGAAGGTGGAGACAGCGTTCATCTGGTGATTTGCGTCATTCATCACAAACTCAACGCCGGAGGCAATCTGACAGAATTTGCCGATAATGAGCCTGTCCCTGCTCCACGGATAAAAGTGAGTAACATGGCTTTCAAATTCACTGTCGGCGATATAGGTAAAATCTCCGACAATGATGTTTGCGTTTTTAAGCGTGGGTTTTATATAGATCTCTTTGTCGTATCCGACGATCGGATGGATCGTATTCGGATCCGGCATTTTTTTATCGCTCATCGCTTTTCACCCCGTCATATACTCCTGCTCATCGTGAAAACGTTATAGCGCTCCTGCTCTATCACGCAGCCTGTGGGTTTAAATCCCGCCGAGGTCCAGAACGCAGCTGCTTCGGTGTTGGCTTCGATGACACCGAGCTCCAGATAATTATACCCCTGCGCGGAAAGGGAGGCGCGGACATCCGCAAAGATCTGTGAGCCGATGCCTTGACCCTGACGGCTTGCATCCACCATAAACCAGCCGATGAAAGCCTGTCCTTCTTCCTTATAGTCGGTGATCAGATCAAGGATGGCGACAAGAGCTCCATCCTTGTCCCAGAAGCCGACAAAATGCTTCTGAGAAGGCTTGGTGCCGTCCGGAAAGTCGCTGATGACCTCGGTCAGATTGCGCTTTGTCGGTTCGGTCTTCGTGTAGCGGTAATAACGGCGGTTTTCTCTGCACAGTTGGTAAACATCGCTTATCTCGCCCTCGGTGATGGGCTTTACAGTGTAATCAGTTGAAAAGCTTTCAATATCAAGACTGTCCCCGGATGCGTCGTTTTCATAATCGATGGCGGCGCGGAACTGCGTCTCATAGAGCTCACGGTAAACGCCGTTGAGCGCGAGCAGCTCCTCGTGCGTACCCTGTTCGGCAATGACGCCGTCCGATACGACCAATATGCTGTCGGCTTTGAGGATGGTGGAGAGCCTGTGGGCGATGACGATGCTAGTGCGACCCTGCATCATGGTTTCCAGCGCGTCCTGAATGGCGTTTTCGGATATGGAGTCGAGCGCCGAGGTTGCCTCGTCCAGAATAAGTATCTTCGGGTTTTTGAGGATGACCCGAGCGATGGAGATCCTCTGCTTCTCGCCGCCGGAGAGCTTTAAGCCGCGATTGCCTACGGGAGTGTCAAGCCCCTGCGGCTGCCTCATCAGAAAATCATATATGTTGGCTTTTTTACAGGCGTCGATGATCTCCTCTTCTGTGGCATCGTCCTTCGCGTAGAGAAGATTGTCGCGAATCGTGCCGTTGAAAAGATATGTATCCTGTGTGACGATGCCTATGTTGGAGCGGAGATATTTCAGATCCATGTCGCGCACATTGACACCTGCGATGCTGACGCTGCCGCCGATGGTATCGTACAGGCGGGGAATCATGTTGATGATGGTCGATTTGCCGGAGCCGGAGGGACCGACGATGGCGTACATTTTCCCGCCCGGGACGGTGAAGCTGACGTCGGTCAGCAGAGGCTTGTCCTCGGAATAGTGGAACTGTACGTGCTCAAAGACAATATCCTGCTTCTCCATAGGCGGCTGCTTCCCGTTCTCGGGGGACTGAATAGTGATCGGACGGTCAAGATAGTCAAAAATTCTCGTAAAGAGCGCCAGAGATCTCGTGAAAGAGACGCCGAGATCAAGAAGACTCTCAACGGGTCTGTACAGTCGGTTTATGAGGGCTACGGTCGCCGTGATCGTACCGACGGACAGTGCGGGGTTGACGTTGTTTATCAGGAAATAGCCGCCTGCAAGATAGATCAGCAGAGGACCTACCTGCGTGAAAAGCCCCATGACGACCCGGAACCATCTTCCGCTTCGTGACTCTCTGAGCGCGATCTGTGTCGCCTCGTCGTTTATGTGCACAAAGTTGTCGTATTCTTTTTCCTCTCTTGTGAAGAGCTTGAGGAGCATTGAACCGGAAACGCTGAGAGTTTCGTTGATGACCTGATTGAGTTCATCGCTTTTTGCCTGACTTTCGGTAAGCAGCTTGAAGCGCGTGTTGCCGACGCTTCTCGAGGGGATAATGAGCAGCGGGATGACCAGCATACCGACAAGCGCCAGCTCCCAGCTCATGGAAAAAAGAGCCACGGCTGTCGTCACAACAGTCGCGATATTGCTGACGGCACTTGTCAGAGTGCCGCTGATGACGGAGGAAACGCCGGAGATGTCCGTGTTCATGCGCGTCACGATATCGCCCTGCTTTTCGGTCGTAAAGAAGGCGTGAGGCATATATTCAAGATGCCTGTACATCTGGTTTTTCATGTCAAAGATGATCTTCTGAGAGATCCAGGAGTTGATATAGCTCTCCAGAATACCGACGAGCTGGCTAGCGAAAACGGCGACGAACGCGGCAAGGCAGAGCCGGATAAGCTGTATCATGTTCCGGTCGACCAGTGCCTTGTCCACGATCTTACCGATAATGATCGAGGGGAGAAGTCCCAGCGCCGAGCTGAGCAGGATTGCCAGAAAAACAAAGAAAAACTGAAGCTTGTACGGTTTAAGGTAGCCTAAGATCCGTAAAAGCAGCTCCTTTGTGACTTTCGGCATATTGTTTTTTTCTTCCTCTGTCAGATGTCCGCGTATGGCAGCGCCTGCGCCGTTTCTCATACCGCCCATAATGCTCCTCCGTTCGGCATTGCCGCAACCGTAATCTGCGATATCTCTTAAATGCCTATTGTGACATTATTTTATGCCGTTTAATAAGATATGTCAAATAAATTAAGAAAATGAAGCAGCGCTATTCTCTGCCTTTGTCAAGTTCCGGTAAAGATGCATATGATGGTACGGAACAGATAAAGGAGGAAACAACTTGAATAATAACGATCATAAAACCGGGACACTGCCGCAGTCTGCTCCGCTTGCGGCGGCATATGTTCCCGTTCAGAGGGCGGCACGACCCTCTTATGAAGCAAACGAGGCGCTTTCCCGCGGTACTTTGTTTCCGGGTCTTGATCTGCCCTTCATGAACAGCATCAACGGCCTTCAGCCGGACAGCGCCCTCAGCGAGCTGCAGGCGATATGCTTTGCCGCTCATGAGCTTGAGCTTTATCTTGATACGCACAGGGATGACAGAAGAGCATTTGAAGCCTTAAAGTCGTTTCTGGCGCTCAAACAGGAGGCGCAGAACAGATATATTCAAAAATACGGTCCGCTCCGCAAGGAAGACCTCATTGATCTGGAAGGCTTCTCGTGGACTGAGGATCCGTGGCCGTGGGATTACAGGGAGGCGTGAGAAATGTTCGTATATGAAAAGAAACTTCAATACCCCGTAAGGATAAAGAACCCCAATCCCGCGCTTGCGAAATTCATCATATCCCAGTACGGCGGACCGGACGGAGAGCTCGGTGCGTCCCTGCGGTATCTGAGCCAGCGCTATTCCATGCCGTACCCGGAGCTTAAGGGCCTGCTGACCGATATCGGCACAGAGCTGTCACGATAACACACCCCATCCGCTTCTCCGACCCTTTCTTTCCGCTTCAGATCCTGCAATTTGTCGAGGACAAAGACCCATTTCTGCGGAAGCAGATTCAGCCGAAGCTCTACCCGGTTGTCGCGGCAGACCGTCAGATGGTCGAGAACGTTCTTATAGAACACCTCGCTCTGCGTGTCGCCGTGTACGATGGCGGTGACCTCGCGTTTCACATCCGCCTTGAGTGCATCGAGATCGTAGTGCAGTGCCGCTTTCTGTCGGACGGTTTGTAATCTGCTTTGCAGATCGGCAAGCTGTCCGTCATATTTTTCGTTCATCATTCTCATTTCCTCCTTGGTAACGGTTTTGGAAAAGAAGGCGTCGAGCACGTCTTCTTTTTTTTGTGTGATTTTCTCGATTTCATATTGAAGCTTTTCTTCGGTGTCCGCGCTGATATTCTCGCCCGCGCGGATCGCTTCTGCCGCCAGTGCGGTCACGTTGTTAATGACCCACGCCGTGTCCATCTGGAGCGACTGCAGACCCTGCTTCACGATTTCCATAGCAGCATCGTCCCGGATCATTTTGCCGATACTGCACCCGACCTCATTGCCCTGCGCGTCCGTGTGACGGGTACCCTCATTTATAGCTGTAAAGCAGCCCCAGCGTTTATAAAAACTGCCGTCCCGGCGGTATTTCTTCCGGGAAACAAAGCTCGCGCCGCATTCGCCGCATTTGATCTTGCCGGAGAAGACATAGCGGTTGGAGTGACCGGCTCCCAGCTCGCCGTGGTAGTTTCGCTTTTTCAGTTCCGCCTGCACGATGTTCCACAGCTCCCGGTCGATGATCGGTTCGTGGTGATCAGTCAGACAGACCATTTCTTCCTCACCGTGGTTGTACTTCTTGGCGTGGGTCAGATAATCCGGCGTGAAGGTCTTTTTCTGCACCAGATCGCCGACGTACTTTTCGTTTTTCAGAATCTTGACGATATGACTGTTCGACCAGTTGGTGTTGCCGTTGTAGGTTCGATACCCGGCTTCCCGCAGCTCCCGTGCGATCACGGAGGTGCCTTTCTTTTCCACACCGTACTTGTGGAAAATTAGGCTCACGACCTCGGCTCCTTCGGGGTTGATCGTCATTTTCCCGTCCTTCACGTCATAGCCGAGCATGGAGGTACCGAATACCACGCCGCGCTCCATCTGCCGGGTCTGCCCCCATTTGACGCGGGAGGAGGTCTTGCGGCTTTCCTCCTGCGCAATACTGCCCATGATGGAGAGCCGCAGCTCCGCGTCCGGCTCCAGCGTGCTGATGCCGTCGTTCATGAACAGCACGCCGATGCCGAGGGCTTTCAGCTCGCGGGTATAGGAGATCGTATCGAGAATATTTCGGGAAAAGCGGCTGACCTCTTTGGTGATAATCAGCTTAAATTTGCCCATGCGGGCGTCGTTGATCATGCGGTTGAACTGGGCGCGCTTTTTCGTGGAAGTGCCTGTAATGCCTTCATCGGCATAGATCTCGTACAGCTCCCAATCCGGCTGGCGGTCTATGTATTCGCGGAAATAACGCTGTTGGGATTCAAAGGAATTGAGCTGATCGTCCTTATCCGTGGACACGCGGCAGTAGCTTGCTACGGAAATCATGTTTTCACCTCCTCTTGGTGACAGGTTTATTATCGCAAATGTCTCTCACTTTTGCGAATGTGCGGAATAAAAAAATCAATCAATTCCTCTTTTCTTTTTTTTTATCTGTGTTATACTAATAACAGGGTAAGTGAGGTGACGGATATGATCTTTTCTCCTTTTGTCTATAATACATCGCAGGAGCGCATTTCTGTTGATATCTCTCCTATGACTGCTGAAGATGCTCATAGAACAAATGTAATTCCAGCGTGGCAGACAGACTGGGAAAGTGACTATATCCTTTCTGATCGTTTTGAGAAGTATGCTGTCAAATACGGCTCGGAGCTGTTAGCGTTAGGAGCATATGAGATTCTGAACAATTCTCTCGTCGTGCATATCGTGTATATGGAAGCCCAACCAGAAAGCAATCCAACGATGACAAACAGGAAAAAGTATTTCGGGATCGGACGTTTGCTGATAGCCTATGGTATCAAGCTTTCCATTGATAACGGTCTGACCGGCGACGTAGTTTTGGAAGCTAAAACAACACAGCTTGCTAAACATTATGAAAAGGATTTTGGTGCAGTTGCATTGCCTTCCTTTGGCTCAGCACCTCGTTATTTGATTGCAGATGAAGCTGCAAAGAGAATATTCTTTACTTATCTGACTAAAGGAGGAGATTTCGATGCTTAACGTAAATGGCAATTCCACAACCGATGCCGAATGGTATTGCCGGAAAGATCCGGAAGAAGAACGCTTCTATGAGATCTTCTTCGCTATCTGCCGCAAATATGCGGTCAGTTGGGCCAGTGCTACAGAAAAGGAAAAGGCTTTTGTCGAAGAAGTCACCCGTGTTACCTATGAACGCGATAAAGCATCCCGCCTCGGTCTGCCATTTGATACCATCAAAGCATCGTTTGCATCATAATGCGTTTCCAACCTCCAAACGTCATTCACCGTTTGGAGGTTTTCCACTATATCGCTGCATCCGCAGTTTTTCTTCGGCGTAGCGGTACTGCTGCTCCGTGAGCCGTCCGGATTCCACAAGAGCCAGCAGCACGGCTTTCTGATATTCGTACAGAAACTCGCCGTCGGTCTCGCGGGTGATCCTGCGGTCATTTTCGATGCGTTCCAGTGTGATCGCTTCTATGCTGCCGGTCTTCCTTTCTACCAAAGTAAGCGCTGGTTAAATCGACTTCGGCATCTGCCGGAAAATTTGTGCTCATACTTAGTCACTTTTTCTTGCAATACACAAAGTATTCCTGCAAAAAAGTGCCGTCGTCTGAACCAAAATTTTCTCGTCATCTGCTCTTGCCGATTTAATCATCGCTTACTTAAACTCTATGCGCGGGACAGGTTCTGCTTTACCATTATATCTGCGATGTATGGGCAAAGGGGAATTTCCGGCAGAATTGCAATTCAGAGGGGGCTTTCGACAAAAACCTGCAAAAATGCAAACAAAAAGCGCCCGGAGGCTTCAAATCTATGGTATAATAGAGATGAAATCGGGCACAGGAGGTGTATTCTTTTGAAAACAGTCGGCGAACGCATCTGTGATCTTCGTGAGGATGAATTCACGACCATCCGGGATCTGGCAAAGGAACTGCAAATCAGTGAATCCCAGCTTTCCCGTATTGAAAGCGGCAAGACGGCAACCATCAGCAGCGACATTCTGACCGGGCTTGCCAAACACTTTCACGTTTCAACGGATTATATTCTCGGTCTTTCCCCGGTCAGACAGAATACCTTCCTTCTGTCCGACCTGCATCTGACGGAAACGGCCTGTATGAAGCTGGCGCGGAAAGAGATCAACGGCGATACGCTCAGCCGCCTGATGGAGCATAAGGACTTTGGCCGCCTGATGAGAAGCACGGACGCTTATCTGAACGACACAAACGTGGAAGGCGTTTCTTATCGAAACGATATGCTCAGGATATATGCATCCATGGCGAGAGAACACGCGGATGATTTCGAGCATTCCGAGGATGTACGGCAGTCTGCCAATACTGTCCTTGCAGCGCGAACCGGCGCACATGAGCTGGAAATCTCGGATATTCAGAATCTGACCATGCGGATTCTGAAAGAAACGAAGGCAGCCGTTGACGAAGAAAGGCTCGCAGGAAAACCGGTTCAGCGCAAGAGCGCCAATAAAGAGTTTGAGGCAAAATGGCGGGAGATCGCAGAACAGGCATATACAATCAAGGATAAGGACGAGCAGCTGGATTTCATTGTCGATCAGACATTGAAAAACATCCAGCAGCAAACCGGATTAAAGGATACTTTCCTGAAACCTCTCCGGCCGATCTATCGGGCAATATTCAAAATGACCGGCAGTCTTGTAAAAGATACTGCTGAAAAACCGGACGATTCTGAGGATAAATAAAAATGTGCTGCCTGTGATTTGCTTGCAGGCAGCACTTGCTTTTTATATAGGGATTACGTGTTAATTGCAAAGAAGATCAATCGTATAATCCCAGAAACCTTCCATTTCATAGATTATTTCTGCCCGACCGCAGAGTGATTGCTGCTCCGGTGGAAGCAGTTCATATTCCTCGGGGGAATAACCGTCAGTTCGACCGACATATTTTGAAAGACGGTCTGTATTGACGGTGACATATTTCACGGAAGAGGCAACAACCGCATCCGGACATAGGAAAGCAAAGACGGTAAGAGGATCCCAATAGGGATAATCCTGAATATACTCCCTGAAGTGATCAGCCCACAGCCCGGAAATACCGCTCCCGTTACTATGCACAATGAATTTATCTGCAATGGATCTATCAATATCGACATTGCAGGAAGCCGGCAAAATGTACTGCAACGGGAAATGTGCTGTAATACAGGTAGCAAACGCTGCCGGATCGTAGAGCACATTATACTCGGCATAAGGTGTAACATTCGCACCGTCTATTCCTTCAACCATTTCCGAACGGTTGTTCTCTATCATACATGGATCCCCAAGAGCACCACCCATGTAGTAGATGGCTTTTACGTGCGGAGCAAAATCAGGATCCTGCTTCACCGCTTTTGCAATATTCATTGTGGGGCCAATGGCAAAGATCACAACTTCATCCGGATTCTCCCGAACCGATTGAATCAGAAAAGCAGCGGCATCATTGCTGTCACAGAGCAATTCCGGATCGACAGATGTGAAATAGTGAATGGCTCCATAGTTATCGTTAAACTTGCCGTATTCAAGACCGTTGTAAAAAGAAGCCAGCTCCTGAATACTATCTCCATTCATATCTCCGGGAAAGTCTGTGCCGTGGAAACAGGGTATATCCGTGCGGCCGAGCAGCGCGAGAAAATCCCCGGTATATTTTGAACTGCCGAACTGTATTTCTCCATAGTTTTCGTATGGCGCATCAATGAAATTGTTTCCACCCGCTAATGTGATACCAAGGATCTCTACAAGACCGTGTTCCTCAGCTTTGAGCAGCATGCTCAGACTCAATGCATCATCGTTCATATATCCCATATCACAGTCAAGAATGACTTTGACGGGAGAAAAAGATTCTGCAAGGCTTTTTGGAGAGAAAGAGACAGAGTTCAGCAGTATAAAAGCTGAAAGAAGAGCTGAAAAAGTTCGTTTTTTATGATGTCCCATGAGATTTTCCTTTCCCGGTTAAAACCGTATACCCTCTTATAATTCTCTCAAATACTCTTCGACATTCAGATACTCAATCCCGTTTTCCGAAATCGGCTCCCCACGGTAGATTGCATATTTCCCCGTGATCCTGCCGAAATGGTGTTCCGTTTCCGCGCATTTCTGCTCGTCGATCAGATGTCCGTACTGTGCGGAAACCCGCTCGGCGGAGTGCCTGATCTCATAGATTTTGCACGTCAGCGTTTCGGGATCGGCGACTACCATATCAAACTCGCCGACGGCAAATTGCAGCTTGAAAACCTGCATTTTCGGTTTTGCGAATTTGGTTTCGAGCAGAATGATTTCTTCCATCATCCGCCCTTTGATCTCACTGCGAATGCGCTCAAGCACGGCATTACGCTCGACAATATCAAGCTCCTGAAAAACGCTGTCTGCAACGATTTCCTTTGTAAGCTCTTCCGCCTGTACATATCGCATACCGGGCTGGGTAATTGCTTCAACCGTTTCACTCTGACTGACGTTTGGACTATGCCTGATTTCAATCTCCACAACAAGGTCAAGCAGTTTCAGGTAATCTCTGATCTCGGCTGCATAAATCTCATGGACGGCAGCCTGCCGCTCCTCCTTATTGAGGATTTCCAGTGCCGTTTTGATTTTCTCCGTAACAGCGTCAACATCGATCCGGTCAAGAATATCATTGGGGTGGTTTCGATCCCGACGAAGATTTTCGGCTGAGACGGGTAAATCGCCCGACGCAAAGGTACGTGTCAGAGTATCCACGGTGAAACGATGGTTCATGTCCTCAATGACACGATGGATGGCGCTTGTCAGCTCATTCTTATCAAATAACTCCCGGAGACTTCTGAAGTGACTGCCGTGCTGATAATACTGCAGGGAGTGCTGAATGTTCCTGGCAATGGCACTGTCGATATATTCGCTTGCTTTTTTGGAATTGGCAAAGACGGAATCCTCATTGTAATTAACGCTGCTGAGGCTCATCGTCCCGCCATAGCGGATATACTCGTCAATGCCGGATATTCCGAGAACCCGTTCAAATTCCCGATATGGAATGAACGTCGTGTGGATCATCACGCAGCGGTCAAAAAGCTGCTCATCTTCCGAGAAAAGAAAGCCGAGAGAATCCGTACCGGAGAGAACGATCTTCATGCCGGAAGCCGCAAAAATATCGGAAAACAGCGCAGCTCCTTCGATAAAGTCTTTCATCAAGGTGACTTCATCCATAAAAATGTACCTGTAACCGGAAGCCTCCAGACGCTTCAGATCGGAATTCACATCCGCCAGAGTGTCGGAGAATTTTATTTGAATAAACGCCGCACAGCGCAGCTCCTCTTCACTCATATTCGCAATCATCTGACGGATCAGTGTCGTTTTGCCGGTTCTCCGCAGACCGTAGAGGATCATGACCTTTTCCGTCGTACTGTCAGAAAGAAAGTCTTTGAGTCTGTCGAAACAGTCTCTTTTTTTATAGCGTTTCACAAGTGCCGCATATTTCTTCAGCGTGTCGCCGATCCGGATATAGGTATGGAATGAATCTGTATTTTCGCTGATCGGCTTTTCTTCCGGCAAAGAGGCTTTTAGGATTTTCAATTCTTTCTCAAGCGCTTTTCTTTTTTCAATTTGTTCCTTCATCTCTGAAGCTTTTTCTGCATTTATATAGTTTTCTTTGCGCTTGCCATTTCTCGTGATACGATGATAGTAGTACGTCCCGTTCTTCACTTTCTTTGTTGTGACGCTGCCTTCCGGTAAAGCAGAAATCTCACGCTCGATTTCGATGATGCGCTTGTGCGCTTCATTCGCTTCCATATCGACACCTCCGATACTACCATACCAAATTATACTCAAATTATACCCAATGTCAAGGTATAGCGGGTATAACGAAAAACATTTCATTTGGAATCGACTGAATCATGCGGCGAAACAGCATAGTTATACCAAAGAATCCGTTATACCAAAAGAGCAAAGGAATCCGGATGAGTGAAGGATTTTCAGCGCGAAAAATTGGTATAACGGATTTTGCAAAAATATAGGAAACTCATCAATAGCAAAACTTAGCAGCAGATTTTTGGTATAATATATTTCATGTATGATGACCTTCGTAGATAATAATAACGGCGGAATTATTTCCGACTATTTATCATGGGAGGTTCAAAAATGGATTCCAATACAGTAACTATTTCGGAATTGATTTCAGGAATGCTCAATGAAGCTCGACGATTAGGCTTGAGCGAAACAACCATATGGCGAGGATGGGGACCACCGGCAAATTCTGTAGCAACGTATTATAGAGAAAAAGGGCTATGTAAATACAGTTCTGATGTAACGGAAGAGTATCTTATGTTATATGAACATAGATATGAGTCTGGTGAAATTTCGTATTCCACTTTGCGTGAAGTTCGTCAGATTATAAAGCGTATTAATGAATATTATATAACCGGAACTCTCCGTGCAACAGAAAATATGCGGCGCTCACACTGTTTCGTCTCTCCGGAAAATGAACATTTAATCGATACCTTTATTGCAGAACACGGCTATGGAAAAAACACTTGCAACGATGCGGCTTGGATCGTAAAGCATTATCTTTATCATTTTGAACAGCTCGGCCATCCTTCACTTGCGACAGTAACAGTAGATGATGTACAACAGTACATTTTGAAAATCTCTTCAGAGCTTAAACTCAATTCGCTCTATGATGTTTTTCTGTATCTGCGACATTTTCATATTTACCTGAAAGAGAATGGCTATACTGCTCCTGACTGTGCAGAGCTTTTTTCACACAAGGTGCAGCGTGAAAAGCGTATTCAAGGCTATGTCACTGATGAAGAACTGGAGAAAATTCTGAGCGTCATTGACACCGAGAGCGAACGCGGCAAGCGAGACTATGCCATCATTCTGTTAGCGGCAAGCACCGGATTGAGAGCGTGTGACATTATCCGGCTTAAACTCACCGATATAGATTGGCGCAGAGGGGAGTTTACCATTATTCAGGACAAAACCGATAAGAAAGTCTATCTCCCCATTCTGAACGATGTCGGGGCAGCTTTGCAGGATTATGTTCTCCATGCACGTCCATCTATTTCGGCATCAGAATTGTTTCTGACTTCAAGAGGCATACGCGGTCCAATTGTTGACGCTACAGCTATTGGAGATATGTTTCGGAATTATGAGGTAAAGGCAGGTATTATCCAGCATTCATTTGATGGTAAAGGATTTCATGGCTTGCGCCGCAGACTCGCAAAAAAGTTACTTGTATCTGGCACTCCAACCATGACCATCGCCCAAATTCTTGGACACGCAAAGGTTAAATCCACAGAGAAATACCTTTCTCTGGACATAGAAAATCTAAGAGAGTGCGCCCTTGACTTCTCTGTTATTCCGCTGGAAGGAGGTATGTTCTGTGAATGATTTCAAGAGTAATTTTGCCAATGATCTTTCTAACATGATACAACTCAAAGTTTCCCTTGGTGGTTCTGCTAATACATATCTTCCGCGAGCAGCCGCTTTTGATACATTTTGCTATACGAATCATAAGGATAGAGACGGATTGAATAAAGCTCTTGCTTTCGACTGGCTCAAAGCATCCATGCCGTCTGGAAATATAACTGTAAATTCAAACGCGGCTTTTCTGCGTGGTTTTTCTTTTTATCTGAACTCGGTTGGAAAAGAAGCATATTGCATCCCCGATCGTTTTATGACGGGCAAAGACATTTTTGTCCCGTACATATTCACCGATACGGAACTGCGAAATGTTTTTTCGGCAATAGACCATTTCCGTCATCCCAGAAATCCGTTTCTTTCTTTGACCCTGAATGCATATTTCAGATTGACTTACACATGCGGTTTGCGCCCGATGGAAGGGCGGGAACTCAAGCGCAGCAATGTTGACCTAAATACGGGGGAAGTTCAGATCGTTAATTCCAAGCGGCACATGAGTCGAATTGTTGTAATGAGTGATGATATGCTTTCACTTATGAAGCGTTATGTTGCAGTTCGTGATGCCGTTGCTTCGGATTCAGTTTATCTTTTTCCAAGTTCTAAAGGAGTCCCATACACAGCAGCTTTTATGCAAAAGAAATTTGTTCACTTTTTTAGAGAAGCTAACCCGGGTGTTCCAGAGGAATTTCTTCCGCCAATACGGGTATACGATCTTCGCCATCGCTTTGCTACAGCTGTTCTCAACAAATGGCTGGATACAGGAATAGACATAAACTCACGTCTGCCATACTTGCAGACGTATATGGGACACAGCAATATTGAGTCCACTGCATACTATATTCACATTCTTCCTGAAAACATTTCCAAGTCTCCAACGATTGATTGGAACAAAATGGGCGAAATCTTTCCGAGGGCAGAGTTATGGGAAGAATAAAGAAAACGGAAACCACTGCAGGATTGAGAGATGAGAAACTGTTCAAACTCATTCGAAATTATCTTTTGGTATATCTTCCTGTTCAGAGAGAAGCCAGCGCAAATACTGTTACGGACTACTGAACTGTTTTGAGCCAATATCTGTCCTTTACAGCAGAGAAAAACGGCATAAAACTAAATGCCGTGACCTTTAATATGTTTAACCGCAAAAATGTGGACGCCTACTTGGATTATCTTACAGTTGAAAAGAACTTTTCTCCAGCAACAAGAAATAACCGCCTCGCAGCAATAAGAGCTTTTGTTTCTTACGCTTCTGCCTGCTATCCGGAATACATGGCATTAGAAAGTGAATTGTCTGCAATCAAGGTACAGAAAGATGATCCATTTTCCAAGGTCGAATATATGACGGAAAATGCTGTGTCGGCATTACTTAATGAACCGGATATTAAAACAAGAACGGGGTTGCGAGACAGATTTCTTATGATTTTTCTTTATGATTCCGGTGCACGCATCAGTGAAGCGCTTGGTGTTCGTCTTTGTGACATTAAACTTGACAATTCTCCTCAAGTCTTGCTCTTTGGTAAAGGCAGCAAAGTCCGTACAGTTCCTTTGATGGAGAAAACAGTAGAGCATCTGAAGCAATACGTTAGTGTCTACCACAAAGAGGAATCGTCTGCTTCAACAGCAACGCTGTTTTATGTTATGCACAAAGGGAAAAAAGAGCCTATGAACGATGAGACAGCAAGAGTAATATTGCAAAAACACGCAGCGTCTGCAAGAGAAAAGTGCTCTGAAGTCCCGGAAAAAGTACATCCACATCTTTGGAGACATACAAGAGCGATGCATCTATACCAGCATGGTATGGACCTCTCGCTTGTGTCTCAATGGCTCGGTCACGCTAACCTCTCTACATCACTTATTTACGCTTACGCCGATACAGAACACAAACGGAATGCTATTGAAAAAGCGATGAGAGGAGGGCATTCTGGTATTACCGATGCTACTCTTTGCATTGTAGATGACGATTCCCTTCTCAAAAAGCTTTACGGAATGTAAAATATTATACCAAAAATTCACTTTCAGATTTTTCTGAATGCGAATTTCCGACCTTTACTAAAAATCCGTTATACCAATTTTTCGCGCTGAAAATCCTTCACTCATCCGGATTCCTTTGCTCTTTTGGTATAACGGATTCTTTGGTATAACGAAATTTATACCAAATTTGGTACAAGCATAGCAAGCAGTGCATGTGTCCCCACACATACAAAAAATCTTGTTGAGGGCAATGCCCCCAAGCCCCGATATTGATCGCAGAATCTTTCTGCGGCTGCGCACCGTCCCGGCGCTTATGCTTCACCCATGTTCAGCTTGAATTCGATAGAATAATTACGTGAAAGAAGACCGAATAAATCTTACAAATCTGACCGAATGGTATTGTAAAATGAAGACGAACGACGTATAATATACTCAGATGTAAACTGGTAGGAGGAACAGCCTATGAAAGAATCTGAATATCGTCCCCGCATCATCGACAGGCAGGTAGATGAATACCTGTCTGCATTCGGTGCGGTATGCATTGAGGGGCCAAAGTGGTGCGGAAAAACCTGGACTTCCGCTTTCCATAGTAAGAGTGAAATCTATATCGGTGATCCCGCCGGAAACTTTCAGAACCGGCAGTTGGCTGAGCTTTCTCCTGAATTAGTGCTCGAAGGTGACACTCCGCGTTTGATTGATGAATGGCAGGAGGTTCCTCCACTTTGGGATGCTGTCCGCTATAGAGTTGACAAGACACATGAAAAGGGACAATTCATCCTGACCGGCTCCGCAACTCCAAACCATAAAGGCATCCTGCACAGCGGCGCAGGACGGATTGCGCGACTTCGTATGCGCCCTATGTCGCTTTATGAGTCCGGTGATTCCAGCGGAAAAATATCCCTCTACGATCTGTGCCACGGCAATCTGGTATCGGCAATGACAGGTGATGTCAACCTGAAAAAACTGATTGAACTGATTATCCGCGGAGGCTGGCCGGGCAGTCTTGGTCTCTCTGTACAGCAGGCTTCTTTGCTTCCAACAGAATATTTGAACGCTGTGATTGATGATGATGTTTACCGCATCGACGGTGTCAAACGCGACACAACAAAAATGCGGCTGTTGCTCCGTTCTCTGGCAAGAAACGAGAGTACAACCGTAACAAACAAAACACTTATCAGAGACATAAAAGCCATCGATGACGAAGACATTGACGGCGACACGGTTTCGTCCTACCTGGACATTTTTAAGCGTCTTTTCCTGACAGACAATCAGCCGCCTTTTTCCACTGGCATACGCTCGTCTGTCCGTATCAAGCAGGCAGAAAAACGGCACTTCTCTGACCCGTCTCTTGCTTGTGCATTGCTGCGCGCAACGCCGGAAAGCCTTCTGAATGACTTGGAGACTCTAGGCTTTGTGTTTGAAGCTCTGTGCGAACGTGATCTGAAGATCTACGCAGAATCCTTTGGTGCAAGTCTTTATCACTATCAGGACTACAGAAACCAGGAAATTGATGCTGTGATTGAGCTTCCGGAAGGCGACTGGTGCGCTTTTGAAATCAAGCTGGGAGCCAATCAGATTGAAGCAGCTGCCGCAAATCTTCTGACCATTAAAAAGCAGATTGAAGAAGATCCAAAGGGTAAACCTCCTGCAGTTCTCTGCGTGGTTTGCGGCATGTCCAACGCCGCTTACCGCCGTCCAGATGGTGTGTTTGTGGTGCCTATTACAGCATTGAAAATGTAAAAGTCCAGTTTTGTGTACAACCATTCTGATACTATAAATTTATAGAAAAAAGAGGAGGTCAAGAAATGCAGTTTGATTTAAAAGGACATTTAAACAGCATTAATCTTACTGTGTCGAAAGCACTGTGGCCGCTATTCGAAGCTGTTGTAAATTCCATTCAATCCATAGAAGACTCTCCCAATAAAAGCCGAGGCAAAATAACAATTCAGGCAGAGCGGGAACCTTATGTTCAGAATAAGCTGGCGCAAAAAGAGGTCCTTGGGCGCTTTGAATCTTTTGCTATAACAGATAACGGCATAGGTTTTAATGAGGATAATTTTAACTCATTTCAAACAGCATGCTCGACATATAAAATTCAAAAAGGTTGCAAGGGGCTGGGACGTTTTCTATGGTTAAAAGCTTTTGATTCAGTAGAAGTTATCAGCACCTTTTATGAAGATAACAGCTTTTACAAAAGAGAATTCAATTTTACTGCCGAAGAAGGTATAACACCTGAAAACGGAAATAAAGAAGCAGCTGACACAACAGAATACCAGACAACAGTTAAGCTTAATGGATTCCTATCAAAATATCGTAATGAGACTCCGGTTGAATTGGAAGTAATTGCAAAAAGAATAATTGAACACTGCCTCCCTTTTTTTGTTTCGAATCAGTGTCCTGAAATAATTCTATCTGACAATTATTCACCAACTATTAATCTTAATCAGTATTTTAATGCAAATGTAAAAGACTCTCTGCATCAGGATCATTTCAAAATCAAGGATATGGATTTTGTTATTTACCATCTCCGGTTGCCGGAAGGTGCTGATGCACACAAATTGCATTTATGTGCCAATATGCAAGAGGTCGAGTCTTTTGAACTCAAAAAATTCATTCCAGATTTACATCGGAAAATAATACCCATCGATGAACCAACAGGTTTTTTCTATATTGGTTATGTGTCTGGGCAATACTTAGATTCTATCGTAAATCCAACCCGGACCGGATTTGTGTTTGACGAAACAGACAATCAGATTACTATATCCGGAACAGGAAAAGATACTATCGTATCATCAGCGTTAGAGTATATCCAAGCATATCTGTCAGACTATCTTGAGGATGTGAAGAAGAAAAAGCGTGAGCAGATAGACAATTTTGTAGCTTATAATAAACCGACTTATCGGTATCTTCTTCACACAAAGCCTGATGTGTATGATGCCATTCCTGCCGGACTGCGTAATGACGATTTGGAATTAGAGTTGCATAAACAGGTTCAAGCCTGGGAAACTGATATTCTTAAGCAAGGGAAAAAACTTGAGCAAGCAGCAAAAGATGCTGTTTCAATTTCGGATGTTTCGTATCAGGAAATGTTTAACACATACTGGTCGAATGTTACAGAGCTTAGCAAAACCTGTTTGGCTGAGTATGTAACCAGGCGTAAAGCGATCCTCACAATGCTTGAAGATGCGCTTGAAATACAGGATGATGGAAAATTTAAGAAGGAAGACGGAATACATTCCATTATTTGCCCGATGCGCCACACTTCCGATGATGTTTCCTTTGAGGAAATGAACCTTTGGATCGTAGATGAACGCCTTGCGTATCACAAATATTTGGCTTCTGATAAAACCTTGAAATCCATGCCAGTTATAAATAGTGATCGGACAAAAGAACCCGATATAGCTATTTTTGACCATGCGTTTGCTTATTCGGATAGTGACGAACCGTTTTCTACAATAACGATTGTCGAGTTCAAAAAGCCAGATAACGACAGCAAGAATCCAGTAAATCAAGTGGGCGAATATGTTGATTTGATACGAGGCGGAAACAAAAAGAAAGCAAATGGTCAATCCTTCAGCGTTAATGAGGGGACTATGTTTAGATGCTATATTATTTGCGATTTAACTGACAAGATGCGAACCCATTGCTTAAACAGCAGTCTTATCCCCACTCCGGATAATGCTGGTTATACAGGGTATAACCAATTTCGCCACGAATATATAGAGGTAATTTCGTATAACAAGCTTTTAGCAGATGCAAAGAAGCGAAACCAGATTCTCTTTGACAAGCTTTTTGCACCAAAGCCAAATGAAATTATCCATATACCTGAAGAATAAGAGTGATAATGCCGATTTGAAATGACGGATTAGCCATAACAACGTCAGGATTGAATAAAGACAGGAGTATAAGAACATGGCAGATATCAAGCTGTTCAACATAAAAGGAACTGTGAAAGAATATCAAAGCGGCACGGTAACGCTTGAAAAAGAATTACAAACTGTCATTGAAAACAATATGACCACATTCTTCGGTGTGACGTTCCTGGCTTCGGAATATCGCACAACAGATGGCGGCCGCATGGACAGTATCGGTATTGATGAAAACCATTGCCCGGTAATTTTTGAATATAAGCGTTCCATAAATGAGAACGTAATCAATCAAGGCCTTTTTTATCTAAACTGGCTGCTGGATCACAAAGACAGTTTCAAGGTACTTGTGATCGAAAAGCTCGGATTGAAGGAAGCTGACGACATTGACTGGACAATGCCTCGGGTAGTCTGCGTTGCTGGAGACTTTACCAAATATGATGAGTCTGCTATCAAGCAGATGAATCGAAATATCAGTCTGATCCGTTATAAAAAGTTTGGCGATGATTTACTTATGTTCGAACAGATAAACGAGAATATTGTGGCTGCTATACCGGATAATGACATTGCTCCAGTTACCAAACAACAGAAGGATAAAACATTTGCTGAACAATATAAAAATGCAAGACCTGAAATTAAAACCTTATATGACGATCTTCGAAATTACGTACTGAGTCTTGGCGATGATATCAGTGAAAACAATTTGAAACTTTATACAGCATTCAAGAAAATCAAAAATTTTGTTTGCGCAGAAGTTTTCAATAATCGTCTGCTATTGCACATTCGGTTAGATGTAACAACAGTCGAATATGAAGAAGGATTTACACGTGACACTTCTCAGATTGGGCATTGGGCCACTGGCGATGTTGAAGTTTTAATACATAATAAAGTCGAATTCGAGAAGGCAAAGCCACTGATTGATCGTGCATATAACGAAAACTGAGTTTTTCAAAAAAATCCAAAGGAGGAGCTTGAATGAAATCCAACTTTGATTTTCTAAATAGGTATTGGCCTGCATTGGCGCAGATAGGCTCTAATGCAGAAAACTATATATATTCTGATCCCAATGCATGCATTTATAAAATGGGCATGTTTGCAGAGCGCCTTGTACAGGAAATCATGCTTTTTGAGCATATTCCAGAACCGAAAGTGGATAATACTCACTCTAATCGTATTCACGTTTTGAAACGAGCTGGACTTCTGCCGAAAGATATTGATAATACTCTGTATCTGCTTCGCAAAACTCGAAATAGCGCTGTTCATGCAGGTGCCGATTCTGTGGAAGACGCGAAAACATTGATTTCCATGACATACAATCTTGCGACATGGTTTATGGAGACGTATGGAGACTGGGGTTTTATTGTCCCTGATTTTGTCATGCCCGAAGAGGAAAAAGCAGAGGATTATGTGAATGTAATAGCAGAACAGGAAAAGAAAATTGCCGAGTTAACGAAGCAACTCTCAGAAGTGACAACCGCTGCCTCCGGTACTTCCAAGAAAGATCGTGCAAAGCGTTCAGAAACGGTTTCTTCCATGATGAACTGGAATGAAGTGCAAACGCGCTGCTTGATTGATGAACAGCTTCGCAAAGCTGGATGGGAAGCTGACACCCAAACGCTTCGTTACAGCAAAGGAACTCGGCCTGTAAAAGGGAGAAACATTGCGATTAGCGAATGGCCGACCGGCTCTGCTTTTCAGCCGCGTGGATTTGTAGATTATGCGTTCTTTATTGGTGAAAAACTTGTAGCGTTTATGGATGCGAAAAAAATGTCTGAGGATGTTGCTTCGACTATAGATGTTCAGGTAAAGGATTATGCTTCACACGTCCTGCCAGAGGATCAGAAATATGTGATTGACACATGGGGCACTTATCAGGTTCCGTTTTTGTTCGCCTCCAATGGCAGAGCTTATTTGGAAAAGTTGCATGAAAAATCCGGTATTTGGTATTTAGATGCCAGAGATTCTGCAAATCAACCTTATCCAATTCGAAATTGGTTCAGCCCGAATGATTTGCAGGAAAAACTTAAGCAGGATACTGCCGCAGCGAATATCATTTTGACCAATTCGGATGATAGCTTTATGACAGACCCCAATGGGTTAAACTTGCGTGACTATCAGATTGAGGCAATTGATAAGGCTACAGAAGCTATTATCAAAGGCAGGAAAACTGCACTGCTTGCCATGGCAACCGGTACCGGCAAAACCAGAACCGTACTTGGCTTGATATATAAGATGCTGGAGTCCAAACGCTTTCATCGTATTCTCTTCCTGGTTGATCGCGTTTCTCTTGGCGAGCAGGCAATGGACACATTTTGCGATGTGAAGTTAAAAGAGCTTCTGACACTGGATAATATTTATGAAATCAGCTCGACTGATGAAGCCAATATTAATACAGAAACAAAAGTAAGTATTTCTACGGTACAGGGGCTTTTGAAACGGACGATTCTTTCCGATGAGCCGGATTTGTTGCCCGGCGCTTTTGACTTAATCATAGTTGATGAGGCGCACCGCGGCTATATTCTTGATAGAGAGATGACCGATGAGGAAATCTTGTTTGACAACCAAGATGACTATATGAGCAAGTATAGACAGGTTATTGAATACTTCGATTCTGTAAAAATAGCACTTACAGCAACGCCAGCGCTTCATACGACAGAAATATTCGGTGAACCGGTATTTACATACAGCTACCGTGAAGCAGTCATCGACGGTTGGTTGGTTGACCACGACCCACCGTATAAAATCAATACCGATTTCATCGAAAACGAGGCTCATTTCAAGCGAGGTGAGCGCATCGGTATTTATGACCCCAATACGGGAGAGTTACTCAATGGCTCAGTTATGGAAGACGAACTTGATTTTGATGTTTCGGATTTCAACCGAAAGATAATTTTGCCTGACCACACTTATAAGGTGCTGAAAGAAGTTTCCAGCTACATTAATCCGGAAAGTCCTGAAAAAACGCTGATATTTGCAGTCAATGATAATCATGCTGATCAGATCGTAGATACACTCCGAAAAATCTATGAGCCATATGGTATCTCAAATGAAGCTATTATGAAGATTACCGGCAAGACTGCCGGCGGAAACAAGAAAAAGATTTTGCAGGTTATCAAACAGTTTAAGAATAATCAGTATCCCAATATTGCTGTAACGGTAGATTTGCTGACAACCGGCATTGATGTTCTTCCTATATGTAATCTGGTTTTTATGCGCAAGATTAACAGCCGCATTCTCTTTGAACAGATGCTCGGACGCGCAACACGTCCTTGTCCGGAAATCGGGAAAACACATTTTAATATCTTTGACGCTGCCCGAGTATACGAAGATTTGCAGGATACCTCCGGCATGAAATCAGTTTCTGTCAGCAAGACCATGGCAGAATTCCTGGAAGACTTGTTCCGTCCTACCGAAACCAGTAAACAGTCTACAAAGGACAGAATCCTTGCAAAGCTACAGCGTAAAAGCAACAACCTGACTGACGAGCAGAAATACGAGGTTTCCGAGCGGCTCGGAGGAGGAAACATTAAAACTTATGTAAAAGAACTGAAAACCTATTCGGAGGATGCTTTTATCAAGCGTTGCGAGCAGGATCAGGACTTCTTACTATGGGTTGACAGCTTGAAGGGTGAGAAGAAGGGCATCTACCATTCGGACAAGAAAGACACCCTCCTTGAAACGACTCGCGGTTATGGCGATACGGAAAAGCCGGAAGACTATCTGGAGGCTTTTACCCGCTTTGTCAACGAGAATAAAGATAAGATCGAGGCAATCCGTATTGCCTGCACCAAACCAAGCGACATGACACGGGCTCAGCTGCGCGAACTAAAACTCCTACTGGATAAGGAAAACTACACGGAAGCTAATCTCAATAACGCCACCAGTACTGTCAAGAATGAAGAAATCGTAGCTGACATCATTTCCTATGTCCGGCAGGCAGTACTGCATACACCGATTCTCAACCATGATGACCGTGTAAAAGCTGCGTTTGCCAAGCTGACGGCAACTCACCGTTTTAGCAGGATGCAGCTTGACTTGCTGGAGAAAATCAAAGTATATATGCTGCACGAGAGCATTCTGAACCGAGAAACCTTTGAAGCGCCCGCGTTCAAAATGGATGGCGGTTTCGCCCGCTTTGATAAGAAATTCGACGGTAAACTGATTGAAATCATCCGTGAGCTCAACACTTACATTTATGAAGGAGCAGCCTAATGAGTACACAAGACATTGTTCAAAAATTATGGAATCTCTGCAACGTTCTGCGTGACGACGGTATTACCTACCACCAGTATGTCACGGAGCTGACCTATATTCTTTTTCTGAAAATGATAAAGGAAACCGGTACTGAGGAAAAACTAATTTCTTCGGTTCATACTACGTATGAATCAAAATTGGAACAATACGCAAAAGAGCACAAGAAAAGCGTTGAGCAGCTATCCGAAAAAGAAAAGAATGACCTGAAAGGCGTACTCTATGTCTACTCTTGGGACTATCTTGCCAAATTAGAAGGACTGGAACTAAAAAAGTATTATAACCAGCTTTTATCTGAGCTTGGCTCGGCTCCGTTGAATGAAATCAGTCAGATTTATGTAAAAGCGGTTTCCAGTATTGATGAACCTAAAAACCTCCAGAAAATCATTACCGAGATCAACAAACTGGACTGGTACGATGCCAAACAGGAAGGTCTGGGGGATCTGTATGAAGGTTTGTTGCAGAAAAATGCAGATGAGAAAAAGTCTGGAGCTGGTCAGTACTTCACGCCGCGCGTGTTGATCGACGTAATGACGAAATTGATAAACCCGACGCTTGGTGAAAAATGCTTTGACCCGGCGTGTGGCACTTTCGGATTCATGATTGCGGCATACCATAACGCAATTGATGGGAAGTCATTTTATGAGTTGACGGATCAGGAAGTAGCGAAAATTCAAGATTGTTATGGCGGTGTTGAATTAGTCCCTGATGCACATCGTCTTGCGTTAATGAATGCTTACCTGCATAATGTTCCTGCAAACATCGCGTGCATGGACTCCCTATCTCAGAATGCAAAGAAGTACAAAGGCTTTGATGTAGTGCTGACCAATCCGCCCTTTGGAACGAAAAAAGGCGGCGAGCGCCCTACCCGCGACGATATTTCCTTCCAGACCTCCAATAAGCAGCTGAACTTCCTGCAGGTGATCTACCGTAGCCTGAAAGCGGATGGGAAAGCCCGCTGCGCCGTGGTGCTGCCGGATAATGTGCTTTTTGCTGCCGGTGACGGTGCCAGCGTCCGCCGGGAACTCATGAACTTCTGTGATCTGCACACCGTCCTTCGCCTTCCCACCGGCATTTTCTATGCCCAGGGTGTGAAAACCAACGTGCTGTTCTTCACCCGCGGCGTGTCCGAAAAAGGCAACACCAAAGAAGTGGCCTTCTACGACCTGCGCACCAATATGGATAGTTTCGGCAAGACCCGCCAGCTTCGCCATGAGGACTTTGCGGAGTTCATTGAGGGATACAATGACCCGGCCAAGCGCACCGGCGAGCGCTGGAAGAGCTATACCCGGGAGAAGATTGCTGAAAACCCGGATGACAGCCTTGACCTCGGTCTCATTCGGGATGACTCCGTTCTGGATTATAACGAGCTGCCTGACCCTGCCGAGAGCGGGGAAGAGTGCGTCGCCCTGCTGGAAGAGGCGACCGATCTTCTCATGAGCGTGGTGCGTGAACTGCGCACTCTGACGGAGGAACAGTGATGGCAAGAGCGAAAAAAGAAGCCGCCCTCACGCCGGAAGAGCGTTTGCAGGCGGCACTGGTTCCGGACTGGGAATGGCCGTATAAATTGCCGGAGAATTGGTGCTGGGTACAGTTATCATCACTCAAAGATGGCGCTAATGGGTTCTTTGATGGAGATTGGATACTAAGTGAAAATATGGATAACGAAGGAGAAGTTCGGCTCCTTCAGCTATCTGATATTGGTATTACCGAATTCCTTGACAAATCCAGTAAACATATTAATTACGCAACATTTGAAAAGTTGGGCTGTACTGAGCTGTTAGCTGGCGATGTTATGATTTCACGAATGGCAGAGCCTATAGCAAGGAGCTGCATAGTGCCCCAGTTCAACTATAAGGTAATAACTGCTGTTGATGTGGCAGTACTCCGATGCAATAAAATAATAGCCAACAATCGATATATAAACTATCTTTGCAATGTAAAGTGGTTTACTGATAGTGCTCTTTCTCTTGCACGAGGAACAACAAGGGTGAGGATTACTCGACAAAACCTTGGAGAAATGCCAGTTCCGCTTCCTCCTCTTGCCGAGCAGCAGCGGATCGTTGAGCGCATTGAAAGCCTGTTTGCCAAGCTGGACGAGGCAAAGGAAAAGGCGCAGGCCGTGGTGGATAGCTTTGAAACCCGCAAAGCCGCCATTCTCCATAAAGCCTTCACCGGTGAACTCACCGCCAACTGGCGTGAAGCACACGACGTTGGGATGGAGTGCTGGTCCGAGAAGCGATTCAAGGAAATTTTAGATGTTAGAGATGGCACTCATGATTCACCCCAGTATTATGAACAAGGATATCCTCTTGTAACATCAAAAAATCTTAAGGACGGAATTATCACCGACAAAGATATTAAATTCATTTCAAAAGAGGACTATGAACAAATCAACCAAAGAAGCAAGGTAGATGTTGGTGATATACTGTTTGCGATGATAGGAACAATAGGTAATCCCGTTGTCGTTACAGAAGAGCCAAAATATGCCATAAAAAATGTGGCTCTAATGAAGAACATTGGGAAAGCTGATCCCTTCTTCGTACGTTATTACCTTGAAACAAAATATGTCAAAGATAAGATGCAGACAGATGCAAAGGGCTCAACTCAAAAATTTGTGCCGTTAGGTTACTTGCGCGATTTCAGAATTAAATTACCCAATACTGACGAGCAAGCTGAAATCGTCCGCATCCTCGATGACCTCTTTGCCAAAGAGCAGCAGGCCATGGAAGCCGCCGAAGCGGTGCTGGAAAAAATCGACCTGATGAAAAAATCCATCCTCGCCCGCGCCTTCCGCGGCGAGCTGGGAACCAACGATCCCACCGACGAACCCGCCGTGGAACTGCTGAAAAAAGTTTTGGACATTCCGGCTGAATCAAAGCCCAAAGCAAAACGCAAATTTATCCCCAAAGAACTTGATGCTCAAATAAAAACCGATATAGAGCGCAAAATAATAAAGGCGTATATTCAGAATGAAACTGATGTCCTGCCAATCAAGCAGCTTATGAGCGTCAGCTCTAAAAAGTTCGATGTTATGGAAGCTCTCCGCAACCTCCAAAACCGCGGAATCCTTCTAAAAGAAAATGATACATACACACTAATGGGGTGATTCTATGCAAATCCGAAAGTTCACAATTGATAACCACAGATGCCTGGTGGATTTTGAAATCAATTTTGAAACGATGGATGGCGGCAGCTCTACCATACTGATTGGCGAAAACGGTACAGGAAAAAGCACGATGATGGAGAGTTTGCTCGAAATCATGATGTCTTTTGATAGCAATGCTGTTGAAAAGACAATCGATTATAACTACACCCTTGAGTATGTCCATGCTGGGCAGGAATGCAAAATCGAATGTGCTGCTCGTAGGTATACTGTATACGTAGACGAAATACGCCTTGCTGGGACGATGGGTACCATTCGAGGCGCATTGCGCCGCGCACAAAAGACGATATTCCCCGAAAGAGTGATGTATTCTTATTCCGGTAAGAACGACAGACTAAAAGATGCCCGAAAGAATATCAATTCCCGGTATCTGTCGAAGTGCCGGGATGCCTTAAAAGGATACGGAACTATTATTCGAACTGGCGTTGACGGAGAATATATGCATTTCCCCAAGCGGCGCTTTAACTATTGTGATGATGCGTTGACTCCTGTTTTCCTTGCAGCAATCCTTGGCGGACAAGATTCACTTGAAAAAGAATACTTGCATAAGAATAGTAATTTCTCGGCAATAGATCATATTTCCCTTTCTGTCGATATGGACGAGATGCTGCTTCGTTTCGGCATTTATGAGCGGGTAGATGAGATCAACGAGTCTGTGTATTCGGTATTTGAATATATGAATGCAGACCTGTGTGACTTTTTAAGGCGTTCTTATGAGTATTCTGCAATGGGACGAGCATATTTTGGGCTTGGCAGCATCGAAGAACTGGGCTTAAATGCAATCGAAATCTACAACTTCTTTGAAAAATTGCAGAGTCTGTTTAAGGCAGAAATTGAGGTAAGCGTATCATACGGAAATGAAAGCGTAAAATGCACAGAAATGAGTGAAGGTCAACGGCAATTCATTAAGGTCCTTGGTATGCTTGGCTTGTGTAAAAGTGAGGACTGTATCGTTTTTATGGACGAACCCGATGCGCACATGAATCCCCGTTGGAAATATGACCTGAAATCCACAATTGATGCATGCTTGACAGACGCTGTCAATACTCAGGCAATTATTGCAACGCATGACCCGTTGGTGATCAATGGAGTAGATAAAGAATTCATTCGTATTTTTACTCAGAATCAATCCGTTGCCCAATACAACAACATGTATATTACCAAGGTGATCGAGCCAAGTGAAGATACAACCGGTATGGGCATTGATGGATTGTTGCAGAGTGAATACTATGGAATGCCTTCCGTTCTTGATGCCAATACTCGTGAAAAATTGCATGAGAAATATGATCTTGTCGTGAAAAAACAAGAACAGCGATTGGACAAAAATGAAGCGGCGAGGTTAAAGGCTCTTACAGAAGAACTGGAGAGCATGACCTTCGCGCGAAATTTGCCAACGGATGAATACTACGATGAATTTGTTGCAGCAATGCATAAGATTTATCGAAATAATCGAGCCGAAAACTTGACCGCTGAAGCAATAGAGGAAAGAAATACAAAAGCTGAAGAGATTCTCAGAGAGATATTTGGAATATGAGATATATAGATTTATCGTTAATTGATCCGAAGGATCCTGAAGTGAAGGCGTGGATAATCAAAGCTAAGCGACGTCAAAAAACACTCGAATCAAAACCCACACATGATACTCGTGCGGATTATTTAGCGAAAGCCAATTTTTGGACGGAATTCAAACCAATTCTGCAACGATATTTCGGCAATAATTGCTGGTATTCAGATTGTGCTCTGGATGGCAGCTTTGAAGATATAGATCATTTTCGCCCCAAGAATCGGTCTACCGATGAGAAAGGGAACACGATATTACCTGATGGTTATTGGTGGCTGGCATATGATTATCTGAACTATCGTCTAAGTTGCGAAAAGTGCAATCGTAAATTTGGCGAAGGTGGAAAAAATGATTGTTTTCCTTTGGAGCCTGAGACCATTCCTGCCGTGAAGCCATTTGCTAATGATTCAAATACCCTTCTTGATCCATGTTGCGCAGACGATGTAAACCTAATCGACAGTGACGAAACCGGGGAAATAAAGGCACTAAGTAGCAATCCTGTGGATATAAGACGCGTGGAAATAAGCAAGAAAGTTTATAACCTTTCTCTGTTTAATGCACGGAGGAAAGAAATTAGATCAAGATGTAAGGTCGCATTAGACTTGTTCGAAACTTTATATACTGCTACACCGGAAAACTTATCCTTAGCTATGATAATGATTCATGATTTGGTAAAACCAGAAACAGCATATTCTTCCTTCGCGAAGAGATATATTCTCCAAAAAATAGATGACAAACCGTTCAAGGACATTATACTTAAACTAATTGATGATACATAATCTTCAAGGAGAAGATCGGTATGGAAATATCATTTGAGAAACACAACAGTGAGCTAATCCTGTGCTATGCCCCCACCATGCCAGCAAGGGTAGATTATATTTCAGACCTGCTCCAAAAAGGCGAGGAAATAAATCTAAAAAATACATACTGTGTTTCTCAAAATTTGGTACGTGAATATGAGCACGATGAAGATTGGGAAACAACATTCCGTTTTTGTATTGGTTTTGTTAATGGTGGTTATATCAAGCTTGATTCCACAGTTTTTGGAACGGATCATGACTTTTTTATTTCAATCGAGATACGCCTTAAACCTCAGATGTTTACAGCCTATCGAAATATCTCAGTTATTCGTAAAATTGACGAAATAATTGATCATGATATG
Organism: Eubacteriales bacterium; assembly: GCA_030531595.1. Classification (GTDB taxonomy): domain Bacteria; phylum Bacillota; class Clostridia; order Oscillospirales; family Oscillospiraceae; genus Limivicinus. Next base: position 55,921 of record JAUNND010000001.1, read on the forward strand.
TATGTCGGAGGTGATTGGGAAAGCCACAATGGCATATCTATTGAGGCATTTCAGGAATTACTGAAGACTTTTCCAAAAACTGCAGAACTCGATCTGTATGCGCACAAACGCATTTCCACCATTCTAAAAGAATTCTTCCCAGAGTGTGGCAAATATGAAGAGATTTATGATAAGTTTATTGCAAAGCGAAAGCTTGGCAAAGGTTCTCTGCATCCATTAAGCTTCTCGGAAGTCAACGGTAAAATTGAGCTTGCCCAGTTCTCTTTAGCAATAGCAGAATTAGAAGAGCTGCTTGCTGCCTCTGAATCAATCGACGAAAAGCTCTGGCAGGAAAAAATACACGGTATACTGCGCCTTTTATACCCCAAGTATATCCTCTTTGAACGAGAAGTCAGGTTCTATGGGTGTGACAACAATAAGCAACCAGATTTTCTAATGGTAGATACAAATGGTTTTTTGGATGTCCTTGAAATAAAAAAGGCAGATGTCCGTATTTTGACTTGGTACAGAAACAACTATATTGCCAGCAGAGAATTTTCTGGAGCAGTTCAACAGGTCGAAAAATACCTCTATTGCCTCACAAAATTTGATAAGGCTCAGTCAGATGTATCGAAGAAAATTAATGATAAACTCCCTCCACAGATGGATTTGCATATTGTGAATCCTCAGGGGATTTTGCTGTTAGGACGAAGCAATTATTTCAACGAACAGCAAAAACGTGACTTTGAGCTTTTGAAACGTCAATATAAACACATTGCAGATATTATGACATATGATGACCTGATTTCGAGACTGAAAAACGTCGTTTACTCTCTTCAAAAACAACTTCAACGTTGAATTGTCCTAATTAATCTATATATTTCAGTAAAGAGGCTTGCTATGCTACATAATGGACTTTACGAACAAATCATAAATAAGGGTCTGGATTCAGAGCTTTCCGTTACAGATAAGCTCTCTCAGACTGCGCCGATTGATTGTGCGGAAGCGTCCAAAGTGCTGGCAAAATACGTCGCCGAGATCGTTGAAAAGGGCCTCGACAACGTGAAGGATAACGGCGGCGATTTGAACTCTCAGGTCGATCTTGTCAACCGCATTGTCTCTACCATCATGACCGAAACGAAAGAAGCCGACTTCGATACGCTCTCCGTTGCAGAGCGTGCGGAACAGCTTCTCGCGCTTTTTGACAAGAAAAATAATGTGCTGGCACTCGATGAAAAGGCAGAGATCATCCGTCCGGAAACTTCGATTGCGCAAAGCTCGCTCTTTACCGGTGCAATTCACGAGCCGCAGATGTTTACCGAGCTTAAGAAGGAGATCGTGTCCTGCAACCGCATTGACATGCTGGTTTCGTTTATCAAGTGGAGCGGACTGCGTCTCATTATGGATGAGCTGGCCACCTTCACGCAGAACGGCGGCGAGCTGCGCATTATTACGACCTCCTACATGGGTGCTACGGATGTAAAAGCCATTGAGGAACTTCGCAAACTGCCGAACACACTGATTAAGGTCAGCTACGATACGAAGCGCACCCGTCTTCATGCCAAAACCTATGTGTTCTACCGCGATACAGGCTTTACGACCGCCTATGTCGGTTCCTCCAACCTTTCCAATGCGGCCATTTCCAGCGGTCTCGAATGGAATGTAAAGGTCACGAAAAAGGACTTGCCGGAGACCATCGACAAGATCGCGGCGACCTTCGAGAGCTACTGGAACTCCAACGAGTTTGAATACTATACGGAGGATCAGAAAGAACGCCTTGCGCGTGCGCTGAAAGCAGAGAAGTTTTTTGACGCCAACAACGCCGAAATCTACACCATGGACATTCAGCCTTACTCCTATCAGCAGGAGATTTTGGATAAGCTGGATGCCGAGCGCAACGTGCGAGGCTATACAAGAAACCTTGTTGTTGCCGCTACCGGCACCGGCAAGACGGTCATTTCAGCGTTGGACTATAAGCGCTTCCGCAAGCAAAATCCGGGAAGGCCCTGCCGACTGCTGTTTGTGGCGCACCGGGAGGAAATCCTCAAACAGAGTATGTATACTTTTCGCGCGGTGCTCAAAGATGCCAATTTTGGCGAAATGTTTGTCGGCAGCTATAAACCGGACAGCATCGACAACCTGTTTATTTCCATTCAAACTTTCAATTCTCAGGCGTTTACTGAAAAGACGACACCTGATTTCTATGATTACATCATTGTGGACGAGTTCCATCACGCCGCCGCACCGACCTATCAGAAGCTACTGAGCTATTATCAGCCTGAAATCTTTCTCGGTCTGACCGCCACCCCGGAACGTATGGACGGAAAGAGTATTCTGCCGTATTTCAACAACCGCATTGCTGCTGAAATACGTCTACCGGAAGCCATTGACCGCAAACTGCTTTGCCCGTTCCAGTATTTCGGTGTAACTGACACGGTCGATCTGGACAAACTCAAATGGGCAAACGGCGGCTATGACAAAGGAGAACTGTCACGTATTTATACGCTCAGCGGCATGATGGCAAACCGCCGCGCTGATCTGGTGGTATCGTCTCTGCTTAAATATGTGACGGATATTGATGACGTGAAAGGGCTTGGCTTCTGCGTATCCATTGAACATGCGGAGTTTATGTCCAATTACTTTAATACCCACGGAATACCGTCTATGTTTCTGACTGGGCAATCTCCCGATGAAGAAAGAAAAAATGCTAAGAACCGCCTGGTTTCCGGTGAGATTCATTTCATCTTCGTTGTTGACATCTACAATGAGGGTGTTGATATTCCGGAAGTCAACACCGTTCTGTTTCTGCGCCCGACGGAATCACTGACGATCTTTTTGCAGCAGCTTGGTCGTGGTCTGCGTCTGGCAGAAGATAAAGAGTGTTTGACCGTTCTGGATTTCATTGGGCAAGCAAATAAAAAGTATAATTTTGAAGATAAATTTGCAGCCCTGCTTTCCAACACAAGCCGAAGCGTGACCCGTGAAATCAAAGACGGATTTATCTCTCTCCCGAAGGGCTGTTATGTGCAGTTAGAGAAGAAAGCCGCCAAGTATATTCTTGAAAATATTCGCGCCTCCTATGGCAACAGCGCCGGTCTGGTATCGCGCATTGCATCCTTTGAGGAAGATACCGGCCTCAAACTGACCCTGGCGAACTTCCTTGACTATTTCCATCTTGACCCGCGCTCCATCTATAAGTTTTCCACGTTCTCCCGACTGTGTGTCCGTGCAGATGTGACGGATGATTTTGCAGAACCAACGGAAGAAACAATGACAAAGGCATTTGCAAGACTTTGTACCATTGATTCCCGCCGCTGGATTACATTCCTGCTGAACATTCTGCCACGATTAGATGATGTGAATTTCAATGCACTCTCCGATGTGGAAAAAAGGATGCTCCAGATGTTTTATATCACGATCTGGGGCAAGGCGGCAGAAGATTGGAACAGCGATGAGGTGCTCGATAATATCTATACGCTATCCGACAGCCCAGTAATACTACAAGAGCTGCTGAATTTACTCCAATACAATTACGATCACATTGATTTTATCGACAAACCTGTGGACGTTGGCTTTGACTGTCCGCTGGATTTGCATTGCACCTATACCCGCGATCAACTGCTGGTGGCACTGGACTTCATGAAACCCGCCACTGTGCGTGAGGGCGTAAAGTGGCTGCCGGAGAAGAAACTGGACGTATTCTTCGTAACGCTGAACAAGGCCGACAAGGACTATTCACCAACCACTATGTACAACGATTATTCTATCAACAGTGAGCTGTTCCACTGGCAGAGCCAGAGTACCACGGCGGAAAACTCCTCTACCGGACAACGGTATATCCATCACCGCGAAAAGGGAAGCCGCGTATTGCTGTTTGTCCGCGAGTTTAAGGCAGACCGGATCACCAACGGTGCGGAGGCGTATACCTATCTCGGTACGGCAAACTATGTGAAACATGAGGGTGAAAAGCCGATGAATATTACTTGGAAGCTGGATCATCTGATCCCAGCGAAGTATTTGAAGAAGACGAACAAGTTGATCGTGGGGTAACAACATGAGTTCAATCATTAGTAATGAAAAGAATAAAGAAAAATGTCAAAAATTCACGCCAGAAGAAGTTGTGACTTCTATGCTCGATCTGGCTGGCTATACCCACAACTTGTTTGAAAAGCGCATATTAGAATATTCCTTCGGTTCAGGGAATATTTTGAAAGCCGTTGTTAAAAGATATATAGAAGATGCACTATCAAGCAGCATTCCTCTTAAAAAAATTTCGGAGGGACTTGCGCGTGATATACACGGTATTGAACTTGATAAAGAATTATTTTTAGCATGTGTTAATGAATTAAACGAAATAACAAATAGGTACCAAGTTCCGCTTGTAAGATGGTCTTTGCTCTGCGAGGACACATTACATTGGAAAACAGAAGACAAGTTTGACTTTATTATCGGAAATCCTCCGTATATTTCTTATCATGATATAGATGATAAAAACAGAGCTTTTATACGCAAAAAGTTCAAATCCTGCAACAGAGGGAAATTCGATTATTGCTATGCCTTTTTGGAAAAAGGGTTAGGTTTATTGGCACATGCTGGAAAAATGGTTCAATTAGTGCCGAGCAATATCTATAAAAATGTATTTGCAGATAAACTTCGAGAACTATTACTGCCAGGAATCAATACAATTTGGGAATATCCAGAAAACCAGCTTTTTGGCTCGACCCTTACCTCAAGCAGCATTTTTTTGCTTGAGAATGGGAACACAAGCGAAACCATCTGTTATAAAAATGTAACTACTGGCGTTAAGAAGATGATCAAGAAAACCGCGTTAGGCGGGAAATGGGCATTTGATACACAGAATAAAAAGGGAGCGCATTTGGTTCGATTTGGAGATCGATTTTGTGCTTCAATTGCAATAGCCACACTGTATAATGAGGCATTTATCATTAGCGGAAAATGCGAGAATATTGAACAAACATGCCTTCGAAAGGCAGCTGCACCACGTTCACTTCGTTATGATAAGAGCGAATTTATTCTTTTCCCGTATTCATACGATGAAGACGGAAAACTTATAAGATATGAAGAAGATGAATTCAAGCATCTTTATCCAAATGCGTATAATCACTTGCTCACCTTCAAAACATATTTATCAAACCGTGATGCTGACAAAACTGCAAAATGGTTTGAATATGGTAGATCACAAGCGTTAAGTCACATTAATCAAGAAAAACTACTCATGTCAACCGTAATTACAAATGCTGTTGAATTATATCGCTTGAGCAAAGACGACGTGCCTTATTCTGGCATATACATTACGACAAAAAACAATAATTCAAGTTTAGATGAAGCAGAAAAAATATTACATAGCCCAGAGTTTTTTCAGTATATAATGAATTTGGGCATTAGCATTAGTGGCAAATCAAAGCGCATAACATGTAAAGATATTAACGACTATCAGTTCGAGGAGGAATAATTGTATGGAGCAATTACAGTATGTGGTTGAAGATAAAACCATAGCATATTTGCTGGGCGTAAATAACTTCACGAACGATGAGTCTGCGGTACTTGAGCTTGTAAAAAATGCTTACGATGCACGAGCTCTTACTGTTAGCCTTACTTTCTCTGGGCAGCAATTAACCATTGATGATAACGGGCTTGGCATGAATGAAAATGATATTCGCGATTCGTGGATGCATGTTGGGAAGAGCGAAAAAAAGTATGATATTGTCGATGCCAATAATCATCAACGGATACTTGCTGGTTCGAAAGGTATTGGTAGATTTGCTTTGGCTCGTTTAGGAACAATTGTTGCTATCAGTTCGAAAAAAGAGAATTGCCAAGCTGTCTTGTGGAAAACGGATTGGAACAGTTCCACTCTTGAAGTCGATACAGATAGAGGAAATGCCGGAACTACAATCACTATTAATGGTTTACGTGAAAAATGGGGCAAGAAGAAAATTGATAATTTAGTGAGCTTTTTGTCAAAGACTTACAATGACAAGGCTATGAGAATAGAGATAAATCATCCTGATTTTTCTGGGAATGTGCCTCAGTTTTTCCCAGACCCGAAATTGGGGATTAACTGTCTCTCTACTATTTCAATTTTTTATGATAGCGAAAAACAAAAGTTATATACAACAATCAATTCAGATGAGTTTTCGGATAAAGCTCAAGAGTACTGCCCTAATATAAATCTGAAATTTAAAGAAATTGAAACGGATATTTTTACCGAACTGCAGACTTCTCCTGATTACGATTTATCTGAAGCCGAATGTCGGCAGTATTTGTCGCAACTTGGGAACTTCTCTGGTATCTTTTTCTTCAATATAAAGCCATCTTCCGTCGATTGTGAGAAGTTTTTGTACAAATATCAAGGATTACCACAGTCAATGCCTGGCGGAGTGATTTTGTACAGAAATGCTTTTAGCATCTCTGCATATGAAGGTAAAAAAGACTGGCTAGGCTTTGGAAAACGTTCCAGAAAATCACCAGCTGCTGCTTCGCATCCGACCGGCTCCTGGAGAGTTAGAGAGAACCAGATTGCAGGAAAAGTAGAAATAGATAAAAAACGAAACAAAGTCTTAGAGGACTTGTCAAACAGACAAGGACTTGACGAGAACATTTTTTATCAATTATTTGTTGACACAATCCTTCTGGGAGTTAAAGAATTTGAACGCTATCGTCAAGATATTGTTCGAAAAATAGACGTCAAGAACAGCTCTTCTCCGGAGAGCGCTACCACACCTGTGTCTGATAAAGTTGTTTCAGATCCCAAATCAATTCCTACGCTTTCAGAGCATGAGGCGAAGCAGCTTGCTGTAGAGATAAAAAATTATCGTCAAGAAAGTAAAGATGCACGGCAAGAAAAAGCTTCCGTAGAAGAAAGATATAAGTACGATATACGAATTCTAAATGTTCTTGCTACTGTTGGTTTAAAAGCCTCTTCTATTGCTCATGAAATAAAAAATGACCGCAACCTGATTTCTCAGAATACAGAGTATATTATTTCTGCTCTACAAGAATATGGAATGTGGGATGAGATATGTTCACCTGAAAGGACAACCAAGGCGTACAAAAACATTCCTGCTCTTCTTGCATCGAGCAAGGAAAAAAGCTCAAAAATAATATCTTTCATGGATGTTATGCTTTCTGAAATTGAAAAAAGGCAATTCGTGTCTAAAGAACAAAATATACGAACGCTTCTTGAAGCTATCAAAACAAATTGGGAAAACGATTATGCTTGGATAAACATCAGTGTGGATGCGAGTGATAGTATTTACTTTGTGTTGCCAGAAGATATTTTGCATGTCGTATTTGACAATTTAATCCTCAACAGTATTCAACAAAACGACAGACAAAGCCACTTGAACGTTATTATTGCGGCCTCTTTAGATGGAAATTTATTGCATTTTTCCTATTCAGACAACGGAAAAGGATTAGATAAAAAATATGTTGATAATCCTAGGAAAATACTTGAGGTGCATGAAACTACTCGCAAAAATGGTCATGGCCTTGGGATGTGGATTGTAAATAACACAGCAATGATGTCTGGAGGGGAAATTGGAGCCGTTCGTAATAACAACGGCTTTGAAATGGAATTTTCTATTGGAGGTGCGCTGTAATGGATAAGTATAAATTACTCTATATTGATGATGATATTGATACTGCCTTAAGTGAATACCTTGATAAAAAGTTGCCCAACTCTATTGACTCCACCAACTTAACTTTGGAATGCAATGAACTGCAATTCATCCCGTCAGAAGGGTATAAAAGTTTGCTAAATAATGCTTCCGTATTGACTTCAAATATTATTCTGATTGACTCCAGATTGTTCGAAGATCGCACGGCATCTGAAGGAAAGTTTTCGGGAGAAGAATTTAAGATAATTCTTAAGAAATACTATCCTTTTATTGAAGTCATTGTTATTACTCAAAACGGGGCAGATGAGTCCGTCAAAACTCTTCCGAAGTATTCACCAGATCGCGGAAAGACCCCAGACGAATACTATGATTCTGTTTTACCACAATATGTCAATGAGGCTATTGAGCAAAACAGAATATATAGAAACCTGGCAAAAAGAATGAGCGAAAATGATAGTTGGGAACCAATCTTAAAAGAAAAAGTAATCGGGACCTTAGAGGGAACGGGAACATACGATGAACTAACAAAAGAAGATATTGATACACTTGTGCGCGCTTTTAGAGAAATAATGGAGAAATATGATGGATGACTATAGAGGAACAAAATATTGCCAAGATCTAAGCGGTGTTCCAGAACGAAAATCTCAATTTATGGAAGAGTTTAAAAAAGAGCATCCAAGAGCGCGCGATGTTCATGCTTATGTTTCTCCCAACAACAGCGAATACAAAACAAAGTTTATTGATGTTTACAAAGGAAAGTGTGCTTATTGTGGCGTATCTATTTCACTTATGCCAAAAGAAATGTTTGAAATTGACCATTATTTGCCCAAAGAAATGTCGCGTTTCAAGACTAAGGCTGACGCAGGGTATATAGAAAACTTAATATTGTCTTGTCGCACATGCAATCATAATAAAAGCAGTTTCGAAATTTCTGACGAACTACATAATACTCTCCATCCTGACTACGAAGAAATCAAGAATGCTTTCTATAGAGATGATTTGTTCTATATAAGAGTATCAGACGGACAACCAAGTGCGGCAATTCAGTTCTATAATCAGCTTCAACTCGGGCGAGAAACTGCCAGAATTGACTATTTATTGATGTGTATGTGCGGCTTTTATGAAAGAGTGGCGAGCAATCCAGATATTCACGACAAAGTGGGACAAGCGATTATTTTATTACAATCTAAGCGTTAAGCAGAATGTATGTCATCAAGGTCTCATGGAATCCCCTGACAAGTGAATCTGTACGCACAGATTCGTTGTTTACTAAGACAATACCGCATCAAAAAAGATACGCCGGGCTGGCGTACACCGTTCAGCGAAAGGTGTCGTCGCGTTTCTGATGATTCTCTCTTTCACATCTCAACCTCCGATTATATGCCGAAAGGGAGCCTCAGAACCGGGCTCCCTTCGCTCAGCAATGTCATTCACGCATATACGATCTCTTTCAGCACAATTTCCTCAGCGCAGACGCGGATGTTATTCATCTCGCCGACCCAGCACATGGAATCGCGGGCTTTCAGTTTCTCGTCGATCATACGCTCCTTTTTCAGCAGCTCCGTAAGCTCGTCCATGCGGTCATGCGCTTGTCGCTCGACCTCCTGCAAATGCGGGAACAAACGCTCGGACAGCACCAGCGTATTGAAGATCATCGGGCGATGCTCCCGCAGATACTCCCTGCGCAGGCGACCGTAATGCCCGATACTGCCAGATTCACGCAAGGCAATGTTCGGAATCTCATAGATTCCACAAGAGATATATGTCAGCTTTTCCATCGTATCAGCTCCTTCCGGTGTCAGTATAAATGACATTAGTAACAACCTCAAATGTGCCGCTATACTCCAGGTTTTCATCTCCGCTCGTCCCGGTTTCACTGGCTGCGCTTGAACTGCTCGTCCACAAGGCCGAGAATAATTTTTCACCTCATTGCCCAATCATATGGAGGCATCCGAAATGTCAAACGAGAAAATAGAATTATACGAGGATCAGCCAATCCGTACCGCTTGGAACGAAACAAAGGAAGAATGGTATTTTTCCGTCGTGGATGTCGTGCGCGTATTAACAGATCAGCCCTCACAGCGCGGTGCCACAAACTACTGGGCAAAGCTCAAGGAACGCCTGAAAAAGGAAGGCGCGGATCAGTTGCTGACAAATTGTCAGCAACTGAAATTGAAGTCCGAAAGTGATGGAAAATACTATTCCACAGACGTCGCCACCACGGAGCAGCTTCTCCGTATCATTCAGTCCATCCCCTCTAAGAAGGCAGAGCCTTTCAAAATGTGGCTGGCACAGGTCGGACGCGAGCGGATCGAGGAAACCATCGATCCGGAGCTGACGATTGAGCGGGCGTTGGAAACCTACCGCAAAAAGGGCTACACGCGGGAGTGGATCAACCAGCGCTTGCAGGCCATTCAGGTATGCAAGGAGCTGACCGACGAATGGCAGAACCGCGGCGTCAAGGAAGGCGTGGAGTACGCGATCCTGACCGATGAGATTACCAGAGCATGGTCGGGCATGTCCATGCGGCAGTATAAAAATCTCAAAGGGCTGAAAAAGGAAAACTTGCGCGATAACATGTCCACGTTGGAACTGGTGCTCAATATGCTTGCTGAGGCCACCACGACCGAGCTTTCCAAAACGCACGAACCGCAGGGCTTGGTGGAGAATCAGAGCATCGCCCGTCAAGGTGGCCAGATCGCCGGAAATGCCCAGAAAGAGATTGAAGAAAACACCGGACGTCCCGTGATTACATCGAAAAATGCAGCAGAGCTAAACACCGTGGTGACAATACTGATTGAGGAAAGCGGTAAAGAGTAAAAAGAAAGAGTATGGTATTCTTATGGATGGAAAAGAAGCAATGTTTTTGATGTATCGTGCAGCTGACGAAGATGTTTCCGTCAATGCACTGATAAAAAATGAATCCATATGGCTGAGCCAGAAAGGCATGGCGGAGCTGTTTGCGTGTACTACGGATAATATTTCGCTTCATTTGAAAAACATTTTTTTAAGCGGAGAACTTGAAAAGGAATCAGTTACCGAGAAAATCTCGGCAACTGCCGCAGACGGAAAAAACTATCCGACACAGTTTTACAACCTCGACGCCATCATCTCCGTCGGTTACCGTGTCAACAGCCGCCGTGCGACTGCATTCCGCATTTGGGCAACCAAGATACTGAAGGAATACATGATCAAGGGCTTTGCCATGGACGATGAACGGCTGAAACAAGGGCAGACCGTATTTGGCAAAGACTATTTCCGCGAGCTGCTAGAGAGGGTCCGCTCTATCCGTGCAAGCGAGCGTCGCATCTGGCAGCAGGTGACGGACATCTATGCGGAGTGCAGCATCGACTATGACCGCGAGGCACCGACTACCCACGAATTCTATGCGATGGTGCAGAACAAATTCCACTATGCCATCACGGGTAAAACCGCAGCAGAAATCATTTACGACTCCGCAGATCACAGCAAGGAAAACATGGGGCTGACCACGTGGAAGAATGCCCCGGATGGAAGAATCCTGAAGGCAGATACTGAAATCGCTAAAAACTATCTGGATGAAAAGCAGATCCGCCAGTTGGAGCGAACTGTTTCTGGCTATTTTGACTATATAGAGGATTTAATCGAGCGGGAAAACACCTTCACCATGGAGGAATTTGCGGCAAGCGTCAATGAGTTTCTTTCGTTCCGCCGTTATGAAATTCTGCCGGATAAAGGCCGCATCTCTCATAAAACTGCACTCGAAAAGGCAGCGCAGGAGTATGATGTTTTTAATAAGACGCAGCGGATCACTTCTGATTTTGACAAAGCCGTTGCTCTGCTGAGTGAGGGGCAGAAATAAGAAAAATGTACTTGTTACTTTTCCATTAATATTACCGGTTTCCCAATGGATATTTCCTACCTTCTCTGGTATGTTTCGCGCCAAAGGAGGCAATATAATGGAAAGCATCATGGCTTTTATATCTTATGGCATAGCGATAACGGAGAAGTTACATCAATGCAGAGCACCGTGCAGGACAAACACGGTGCTCCAGGTTTTCACATAAGATAACCTGCAAATTTGCAGAATATATTGCATGGAAGGTTGAAATATGGTATACTATTATCAGTAAAATCGGAGGTGATTCTATGGATTATTCCATTCAAGCCGAGTATGGCAGCTTGCTTGCGCGGAATCAGTTTATCCGTGTGCAGCTCAACGAACTGCCAATTGGCTACATCTCGAAAAAGACAATCAAGGGCAATTCACAATACTATCTTCAGCGCCGTATCGGAGAAAAGATGACAGGCGCATATATCCGAGCCGATGAAGTCCGGAATGTGCGGGAGGCATTGGAGCGCAGAGCACAGTACGAATCGGAAAAGAAGCAGATCGCAGCACGGCTTGAACAACTGGAGCAGGCGGCCAAGCTGATCGGTCAGGAACTTCCTTGCCGTTTCATGGTGATGAAGCTCAGCACCGGCATGGACGAATTGCAGCCGGAGCAGCGAAAGCACTGTACTTCGTTCGCCTCCGCCATGAACGCGGTAGAGGGTGTTATGGTCAGCGCAGAAACCGCAGAGGAAATCCGGCAGTGGCACCGCGGCGAAAAAGCCTTTCAAACGGTGTTTGAAAACACCCTCCGGCGCTATGGGTTTCCGATGGAGGGAACAGTATGAGAGACCCATATTTGTACGACGACGCTAATGTGCTTATCAACAGAGCCGGGATCAAAGACGCTGAACTGCTTCGCAAGGCAGAGGCGGACATCACCAATCTGGCAATGACGGCGATCTACGAGCAGAGGTATGAAAAGTTTAACACGGATACCCTCTGTGATATACACAGGTTGATATTCGGCCAGATCTATGACTGGGCGGGAGAATTCCGTACCATCCAGATGGTCAAGTATGAAGATGTGCTGGGTGGGGACACGGTACGCTATGCGTACCCGGCTGAGATCAAAAAGCAGTTGGCAGACTCTATGAAAGAGATCACAAAGCTGAAACGAACCGGTAAGAACGACCGTGATGTTGTGTTCCGCATGGTTCGAATCATCTGCGCGATCTGGCAGACTCACCCGTTCCGTGAGGGTAACACCCGCTGTATTATCGTGTTTGCCGTCCTGCTGGCAAAGCATCTCGGCTTTGAGGTGGATTATGAATTGTTCCGGGTAAATGCTGCCTACGTGAGAAACGCTCTGGTGTGGGGCTCGCAGGGAATATATTCAAAGTACGAGTATCTGGAACGCATTTTCTTTGATGCGATTCTGCATGAGAACGTTCAGGATGCAGAACAGAAAGCCGAAGAGAAAAACGGCCGGTATGAGAAGATCGGAGATTATAAGGTCAGGGACTATGTCGAGCGGCCGCATGAGTATGTGAAATAATCCAGGCTCTACAAGGCTGAAAAGCTGCCGCCAAAAAAGGCGGCAGCTTTTCAATTCCACTCTGAATATGGAGCATTTCCTCCTATTTTGTCACCGAGCGTCCCGGTTTCGCTGGCGGCGCTTGTACTGCTCGTCCAGCATTTTGAGGATGCTCTGCTCCATCTGCTCCGGGGTATAGCTGCGCGGGAAGTATTTGCGGATGGCGCTGACCTCCAGCCGGACACGCTCCTTCTGATTGGCTTTTTCTTCGCTCATAATGTCAAAGATACGTTCCGGCGTAAGCTGGACAATCTGCGACAGCTTTTTCATGCGGACGGCCTGCGAGAGTGACGGCGTACAGTCCTCAGACTGCATGATGTCCCACAGCTCCGCCTGTTCCTGCTTCGTGAGATAGGACAGCTCTACGGCGGGAGAGAACGCGATCCGCTGTTCGTCCACAAGGTCGAGGATCGGTTTGGCGAGATAGGTCAGACGGATGTAGCGCTGAATATTTCGTGCGCTTTCGTCTGTTTGAGAGGCAATATATGCATCCGTTCTTAACTTCGTGCCAACTTGGCACGAAGTAGCTTTGCCCTGATGTTTCAACGCTTCGTATTTCATCTTATACGCAAACGCCTTTTCGCTCGGCAGCAGATTCTCCCGCTGGATATTGCTGTCCACCATCAGGATCACAGCTTCGTCATCGGTCATATCCCGCACGAGTACCGGGAGCCTGTCCATCCCCAAAGAAAGCGCTGCGGCCTTCCTGCGGTGGCCGGAGACGATCTCATAGCCGTCCTCCGTGGGACGTGCCAGCAGCGGCGACAGAATGCCGTATTTCTGAATACTGTCGCAGAGTTCCTGAAAGGATTCATCGTCCTTTACCTGAAACGGGTGATCCTCGAAGCCGTGCAGCTCGCTTATGGCGATTTCCCGTACCTGCTCGCTCATCGTGCCGCACCTCCTCTCAGAGAGCGCTCATCCGGCAGTGCGGCGCAGACGTCCACCTGCCACACGGGCTTGTCCCGGCGGCGGGAATCCTCCTCCGCAAACAGCATGGAATAGAGGTAGCCCGGAATCGGCACATTCGGCATTTCACGCAGATATGGGGCTGAAAACCCCTGATTTTGGCGGGTTTTCGGGAGGGTGTTTCTTTGCGTCTGCGATATCGGCACCGAGGAGCTGGGGCATCTTGAAATGGTGGGCACGATCGTCCATCAGCTCACCAGAAGCATGACGCCGGAGGATATAAAACGCGCGGGCTTTGACGCGTATTTCGTGGATCACACGGCCGGAGTCTATCCCGTCTCCGCCTCAGGTTCACCTTGGAACGCCGCATCTATAGGCGTAAAGGGCGACGTGATCACCGATCTGAACGAAGACCTTGCCGCCGAGCAGAAGGCGCGAACGACCTATGACAACATTCTCCGGCTGAGCGACGATCCGGATGTGAATGATGTTATCCGTTTCCTCAGAGAGCGCGAGATCGTCCATTATCAGCGCTTCGGAGAGGGACTCAGACTTGCCATGGATAAGCTGGACGAAAAAAACTACTATTCGTGCAACCCGGCCTTTGACCGGAACTGTCACAACAGAATGCTGCCCGAGATGAAGCAGCGGCAGTAATGATGCGGAATGAAGGGATAAAGACGCTGCAGAGCGCCTGATGAAGTGAAGTCGGCCACAGATGTAGCCTCTTCCATTTTCATTTCAAGTGAATTATACTCGCTGCGCTCGTATGTGAAATAATTTGCTGACGCAAATTGTGAAATATTGCTTACGCATTGTGAAATGAAATAAATCCCCTCACGATGCGCAGGCATTTCACACGCGTGATGAGCGTATTTCAAGTGCGCAGCGTATTTCACAAATCCCGCAGGGGATTTATTTCGTTGAAAAAACCACTTCCGAAGAAGTGGTTTTTCAGTGCCGGTGACCGGACTCGAACCGGTACGCAGGAAACCTGCAAGGGATTTTAAGTCCCTGGTGTCTACCATTCCACCACACCGGCAAATTAAATTGCTCTCATACTTTACCACTCGGCGGCGGATTAGTCAAGGAAAACAGTAAAAATCATTTTATAAACGCAGCCCGAAAAACGGGCTGCGTTTATGCAGTAAATCAGCAGAGCTTTGCGCCCCGAGTTTGCCAGTTGCGAAATAGGAAGAAGCTGAAAAAGTACAAGGAAATCAA
>JAUNND010000056.1 GCA_030531595.1 Eubacteriales bacterium
CGGCTGCCTCGGGCGCTGCGGCTGCTTCGGCGACGGCAGGGGCTTCCTCGGCAAATGCGGGGGCGTTGCTCCCCTTAAAGGAGATAAAGCCGGAAAAAATAAGGCACAGAGCCAGAATGGATGCAACAAGTTTTTTCATTATTCGTGTTCCTTTCTGTCGGGAAAATCGGTTCTGCTGCAAGTATAACACCTTGCTTTGACTATAACAAGCCAAAAAAGGAGTAAATTATGAAATGAATATTAAATCTTTATGTGAAATGCTCGTTTTTACAATGAGCATCGTCCTGTTCGTGCTGATGGGGCTCGACAAGTCCGGAGCCATCCGCGGTCGGCGGCGTATCAGTGAAAAGGCGCTCTTCCTCTGTGCTCTTTTCGGCGGCGGTCTCGGAGGGCTTGTCGGGATGCTCTCATTCCGCCACAAGACGAAGCATTGGTATTTCGTCGTCGGCTTCACGGTGCTCGCCACGGTACAGCTGATTTTTCTTATATGGCTGAATATCAGATAATATGATTTGGAGGATATATTAATGACTGAAATCGAAAAAGAATACGAAAGTCTCTGTGAAAAATACATCTCCGGCACGGAGACCTATCACGGTCCCCTGCTGCACGTATGGCATGACAGAGTACGTCTGCCAAACGGAAACGAAGGCGGGCGCGACTATATAAAGCATGACGGCGCCGTGTGCATGATCCCCGTTTTTGAGGACGGCACGGTGGCAGTGGAGCGGCAGTTCCGCTATCCGCTCGACCGCGTCATAACGGAAATACCGGCGGGAAAGCTCAACGGTCCCGATGAGGACAGGCTGGAAGCGGCAAAGCGTGAGCTGCGCGAGGAGACGGGGCTTTCGGGCGATGAATGGACATTCATGGGCGATCTCTACTGCGCGGTCGCCTACTCCACGGAGCGCATCAGTATGTACCTTGTCCGCTCTCTGCATCAGGGAGAGCGCCGGCTGGACGATGACGAGTTCCTCAATGTGGAGCGCGTTCCGCTCTCCGAGCTTGTCCGGCAGGTCATGGACGGAGAGATCATCGACAGCAAGACCCAGACCGCCGTACTGAAAGCGGCGCGGATACTGGGGATTTAAATATTTATGCACATTCCGTCGAAAGGCTATTGAAAACGCCGTCGTTTCTTATTATAATAAACTATCTGGCTTGAAAAAGAGGGTAAGAATATGAAGATGAATAACGGCATCAATATTCCGTGGCTTACAAAGCTTTTCCGCAGGCTCAACCAAACAAAGACATTTAAAGGACTTACCGAGCAGGAGTTTTCATGGGTGCTCTATGACGTTGGCAACTCCGCGTACACGATGCTCTCGTGTTCTCTCATTCCGATCTGGTTCAAGGCTCTTGCCATCGGCACAGGCGCGGGCAAGATAAGCTCTGATCAGGCCACGGCCTACTATGCCGCCGCCATCTCCATCGTCACGGTCATCGTTGCACTGATCGGACCCGTGTGCGGTGCGCTGGCCGACCACAAGGATATGAAGAAAATATTCTTCTCCTTTACCGTCGCGCTGGGCGTCATCGGCTGCATTATCAACGGCTTCACGGCGCACTGGATCGTGTTCCTTGTGATCTACGTCATCGCGAGGATCGCATACAGCGCCTCCCTCACCTTCTATGACTCGATGCTTAATGACGTCACAACGGAAGAGCGCATGGACGAGGTGTCCTCATACGGCTACGCATGGGGCTACATCGGCTCATGCATCCCCTTCCTTATTGCGCTGATCGCGTATGTTTTAGGTCCCGACATGGTCGGCATACTTTCCGACGGCGTTTCCAAGGCGATCGGCTGTATCGTCACAGCTCTCTGGTGGCTTGGCGTTTCGATCCCTCTTATCAATAATTATCAGCAGAGAAATTACGTCGACAGCGAAAAAAGCACCGTTTCCGGCGCTTTTAAAAAGATCTTCGCCACATTTAAGCGCATCGCCACACAGGACAAAAAGGTGCTGCTGTTTCTGATCGCCTTCTTCCTCTACATAGACGGCGTGGGTACGATCATCGACAACTGCATCAACATCGGCACAGACCTCAACCTCGACACGGTCGGTCAGGTGGTGTTCCTGCTGGCGACTCAGGTGGTCGCCTTCGGCGGCTCTCTCGTGTTCGCAAGGCTTTCCAAGAAGCACGATACCGCAAAGCTCATTCTTGTATGCATCGTGGGTTATTTCCTCGTCTGCCTCTATGCTCTCACACTGAAAACGCTGCTGCACTTCGGCATCCTCGCGTTCGGTGTCGGCTGCTTCCAGGGCTCAATACAGTCTCTGTCCCGCTCGTATTACTCCAAGATCATTCCCGCCGAGAATTCCGGTGAGTATTTCGGAATATACGATATTTTTGCCAAGGGCGCATCCTTCTTAGGCTCCGCCGTCATCGCGGCGGTGAAGCTCGCCGGCGGCACCATCAACGTGGCAGTCGGCTGCCTCGCCGTATTCTTCTTCTTCGGCTTCATCTTCCTCAAGCTCGCCGACAGGCATCCCTGACAGAAAAACTGTCTCCGCTTTTCATTTTTTACGTCAGCGGTCAAGACCGTTCCCTACATTGAAAGCGGGAAAATTCCACTTTTCACTTTCCACTTTTTCTTTTTTTAGATCGTATTAGAAAGCTTAAAAAATGGATTTATTTGAAAACAAAACCTTATATATGCCCGACATGGTCTCCGAGGGGCTTGAGCGCGGCGGAGACAGAACATTTATCTATTATCTGACCGCCGACGGGGACTGCCGTGAGATAAGCTATACGGCGATCCGCTGTCAGGGCGAGGCTCTTATAGAAAAGCTCCGTGCGGCGGGGCTTAAAAAGGGCGACCGTCTCGCCGTCATTTCCGCGCTGCGCCCCTTCTGGTACTCTATCCTCTACGCCGCGCTGAAAGAGGGCTACCGCATGGTGTGCATTGACCCCGGTGTACCCGAAAAGCAGGTCGAGAGCATGATGCGCCGCACACAGGTCAGAGCGGTATTCACGACCCGTCCCTCCGTAAAGCTCCCTCGCCGCTATGACGGAAAGATACCCGTTTACTCCGTTGAGCCTGATTTCCCGGTCATCAACGGCGTTGAAAAGGTGGATTTCCTTCTGGAAAGCGCGGAAGAGCTGCCCAAGGACACGTTCTTTATCCTCTTCTCCTCCGGTACGACGGGTGAAAACCGCAAGGGCGTTCTGCTGCCGCATACCACCGTTACACGCGGTATCGAATACGGCATGAGCCGTGACGCGGGGATATATAAAAACTATTCCGCTTATACTGTGCGGAAACGCGATCTGATGCTCTTCCCGCCCTACCATATTGCGGGGCTTCTGTGCGCCGTTTACGATCTCTACTGCAATACGCAGATCATCATGCCCGAGCGTCTGACTCCCAATGCGCTCACCTTCGCGCTGCAGGAATATCGGCCGGACAATATATGCACCGTTCCCTCCATGCTCACGATGCTGATGAAAAAGATCAAAGTCGGCATGGCAGGCAAGAAGACCGTCAAGAGCTTAACCGGATTTCTTATGAAGTTCAGCGGGTTCTGCCGCGAAAAGCTCGGTCTCAACGTGGGACGCAGACTGCTTTCCTTTTTAAATAAGAAAGCTTTCGGCGGTAATTTAGACGGCTTCATGATCGGCGGCTCGCCCTGCGATGCTGAGACGATGCGCTTTTTCCTCAACATGGGGATAGATGTATCTCTCGCCTACGGTCTGACCGAGCTGGGCGCTCCCCTCGCCGTCACGGGCCGCGGCTATTATCCCGGCTCAACGGGCAGAGTGCTCCGCCATACCGACGCAATGGATATCCGCGTCGTCAACACCGATGAAAAAGGGCGGGGCGAGGTGGAGATCCTCTCGCCCTACCGCATGATAAGCTATCTCGACCCCAATGACAACGAGGGCTGTTTCACTGAGGACGGCTATTTCAGAACCGGCGACCTCGGTTACTTCGACGAGAAGAACTGTCTTGTGATCTGCGGGCGTTCCAAAGAGGCGATCGTTCTGAGAAACGGTGAAAAGCTGCTGCCCGAGGAAGTCGAGTGCCGTTATGAGAATATCGTTAATGTAAACGAGCTGTGCGTATTCCGCGTACCGGACGCGGGCGGCTGCGACGCGTTTTCCATCGCCGCCACCAAAGACAAATCCCTCGGACTTCCCGACGAAGTCATAAGGCTCCATATTCTGGATCGAGCCTCTTCTCTGCCCCCCATGTATCAGCCGAAGGAGGTCTATATCCTCCATGAGCTGCCTTTAAGCTCGTCCCACAAGGTGCAGCGCTTCCGACTGACGGATATGGTCGTAGCCGGCATGACCGCCCCCACCACCGACGCCTCCATGCACAAAATAGATGAAGACGACACCGTTGCAGAGCTGCGCCGTCTGCTCGTGCAGACTGCGGGTCCCGCGTGGAAGAGTGAAGAGCTGACCGAGGGGCTGATCCTCACGCTTGACTCGCTGCAGATGATGGATCTGTTCGTTGCGGTGCAGGACGTATTCGGCATTGATATTTTTCGTCTGGCAAAGCAGCCGGAGACCTTCGGAGAGCTGCTGGATGCCGTGAACAACTACGACAGGATCGATAAGAACGAAAAGCCGGAGGTCGATCTGAGCCAGTTCCCCCAGCCGGTCAAAAAGTCCGAGCGGCTTCTCTTCGGCAGCCTCGAAATGCTCGTAAAGGCCATGTACAACGTCAAAGCCAGGGGGCTTGAAAACATACCGCAGGAAGGCAACTTTATCATCTGCTCCAACCATGTCACCGTGCTTGACCCGGGCTGGATCTGCTCGTGTCTTACCAAGGAGCAGAGATACAACACCGCCATCGTGGGCAAGATCGACGTCATGTACGACAAGGCGCTTAAAAACATCGTGCGCAGCCAGAACCTTGTTCCCGTGGACAGAACGGGCAATTCTCTGGCAACTCTCAACCGCTGCCGTGAGCTTCTGGAGGAGGGGTGGAACGTGCTCATCTTCCCTGAGGGCACGAACTACGAAAACGCAAGAAAGCTCATGCCTCTCAAAGAGGGTCCGGCGAGACTGTCCATTGCAACCGGCGTACCCATTCTGCCGGCGCATATCACGGGCATCGTGCATCAGACCTCAGATGAGGCAAAATTCCTCCCGAAGCTGGGAAGAAAGACCACCGTTACCTTCGGCAAGCCGATCTATCCGGAAAATATGAGTCCCTCAGAGCTGAACAGAGTGTTGGCTGAGGCGATCGACAATCTTTAAAGAGAGATTTTTCATGAGCAAAGAATTAAAACACTGCTTACTTGCTGCTGTTGCCGTGATCGCAGCGACTGTAATCTACCTTTCCTCCGTCGGGGGAGAACTCAGCCTGTCATTTGAAATGCCGTCGGATGCAACCGGCGGCACGATCACCGTTGCCGATGACGGCGTCGTCCGCATAAGCTCTCAAAGCTGCGATGACGGTACGCTCACCGCCGTTTTCGAAGCGGTCTCCGAGGGTTCGACTGCAAGCCATGTCAATTTTGAGCCTGTGGACAACGATGAGCTGAGCATCTTCAATGTCGACCTTGAGCTATCCGTAAACCGCTTCGGAGGCGTTTATGAGAAGGTCAGCGGCACATTCTCCGGCTGGCACGCCGTTGTTTGGGGGCTTGCCGTTTTTCTGCTCGTCTGCTCCTTTATCCTCTTCCGCGGCTATTCCGTCCGCCGAAACGCGGAGAAGTTTTCCTATGTGACGGTCGCCTGTTCCGGTCTCGGGCTTTTCCTGCTGATCCTCGGCATATTTGCCGTATCCTTTGCCGTAAAGTGCATGAATGACGCGGGTATGACCATGTGGGTTCTGTACATACGGCTCTTCACCGCCTGTCAGCGTTTTGTTGTCTTCACCTCCCCGCTCGTCGCGCTCTTCTGTCTGGCGCTGATCGTCAGCAACACCGTTCTTTTGCGGCGCGAGGGCTTTGCCCCTTCCAACCTCTTTGCCATCACCGTTGCCGTATTCATGCTCTGCGCAGCCGCTTTCGGAATATGGCTGTTCCGTCTGCCGATCGCTTTCTCCATGAGAAACATCGTGTGCAATGTGTACGCCGCCCTCTTCTGCTACTTTGAATGTATGATGTTTGCGGTCATGCACTGCACCTACAGTGTCTCGCGCAGCTCCGCCGATCCTAAGACCGAGTGTCTTCTTATCCTCGGCTGCAGAGTGCGCCCCGACGGTACGCTCTATCCGCTTATCCGCTCCCGTGTCGACCGGGCGCTGGAATTTGCCGCGTCACAGGAGAGCACCGGCGCAGGAGCGTGCACCTTTGTCCCTACCGGCGGCAAGGGCTCGGACGAATGTCTTTCCGAGGGCGAGGCTATGGCAAGGTATTTAAGGCAGCACGGTGTGAGCGACGACAGGATACTCATCGAGAAGCAGTCCGTCAACACCTGGGAAAATATGTGCATGAGCCGCGCACTCATCGAACGCCAGCACAGAGGAGAAGTAAAATGCGCCTTTGTCACAAGCTCTTTCCATGTTTTCCGAAGCGGTATGCTCGCTGCACAGTCCGGCTGGCCTATCGACGGCATGGGCAGCAGGACCGTGTGGTATTTCTGGCCGAACGCCTTTATACGGGAATTCATAGGGCTGCTCGGCAGCCGCATCTGGACCCACTTAGGCGTAATGGCTCTGATCACCGCATTTTTTACCGCCATATCTTTTATAGTGTAAGGAGAATACTCAAATGCTCTCTTTCGTAAACGATTACTCCGCAGGCGCCCATCCTAAGATCATGGAGCGCCTTATGGCAACAAATCTCGAAAAGACCGTCGGCTACGGCGAGGATCAGTACTGCGAGGCCGCAAAGGAGAAGATCCGCCTTGCCTGCGAGTGTCAGGATGCGCAGATATATTTCCTTCAGGGCGGGACGCAGACAAATCAGGTGGCTATCGACACCATGCTCGATCCCACAGAGGGCGTTATCTGCGCCGCCACAGGTCACATCAACGTCCACGAGGCGGGCGCGATCGAATTTACCGGGCATAAGGTGCTCGCTCTGCCCACCGACAACGGTATTCTGAAAGCCTCGCAGGTACGCGAGTTCTGCAAAGGCTTTTACGCCGACGAAAGCCATGACCACGAGGTCTTTCCGGGCCTCGTCTACATCACTCACGCGACCGAGCTGGGCGGTGTGTATCAGAAGCATGAGCTTGAAGAGCTTCGGGCGGTCTGTGACGAATACAATATGTCGCTGTATTTAGACGGAGCGCGGCTGGCCTGCGGTCTGATGTGCGGGGCGAGCGATGTGACGCTTTCCGATATTGCCCGTCTGACCGACGCATTTTACATCGGCGGGACAAAGTGCGGCGCACTCTACGGCGAGGCGCTCGTCTTCACGAAAAACAATATGCCGAAACGTTTCGTGACCCGCGTAAAACAGCACGGAGCCATGTCCGCCAAAGGCAGACTTCTCGGTATCCAGTTTGACACGCTCTTTACCGACGGGCTGTATTTTGAAATAGGCCGCCACGCCATGGAGATGGCGGGGAAGGTCAAAAAGCTCTTTGCCGACAAGGGTTACAAATTCTTTATTGAGTCACCCACCAATCAGATCTATATCATCGTGGATAAGCAAAAGAAAGAGGAGCTTTCCGAAAAAGTCGTGTTCTCCTTCTGGGAAAACATCGACGACGACCATACCGCGATCCGCTTCGTCACCGACTGGGCAACGACCGAGCGGGATATTGAAGAACTGGAAAAGCTGCTGTAAAGTGAGGAGTTAAGGATATGAAAAAGGTTTTATGTGTATTGCCTGTGGAGCAAAGGCATAAGGAAAAGCTTGAAGCCGCCGCAAAGGACTGTGAGTTCACCTATGTTCCCGCAAAAGAAGTTACCGAAGAGCAGGTCCGGTCTGCCGAAATAATCGTAGGCTGCGTTCCCGCCTCCATGATCAATGCGAGTGAAAAGCTGGAGCTTTTGCAGCTCAACACCGCCGGTACCGACCCATATATCGTCCCCGGCGTTCTCGGAAAGAACACCGTTCTCGTCAATGCCACCGGCGCTTACAGCAAAGCCGTGGCGGAGCACGCTCTGGCGATGTATTTTGCGCTGCACAAAAAACTGCACCTCTACCGTGACGCGCAGAAAAAGCATAGCTGGAGCGATTTCGGCACGGTCACATCCATTACCGACGCGACCGTGCTGGTAGTGGGCTTAGGCGATATCGGCTGTCACTTTGCGCGGCTTTGCAAGGCGCTGGGCGCTTATGTCATCGGCGTAAAACGCAGAGCCTCCGACAAGCCGGACTGTGTGGACGAGCTGTACACCTTTGAGTCCCTTAATGAGCTTCTGCCCCGTGCGGATCTTGTTTTCTCCATTCTTCCGGGCATGAAGTCCGTATATCACCTCTATAACGCGGAGCTTTTCGGAAAAATGAAAAAATCCGCCGTTTTCATTAACTGCGGACGCGGCGGAGCCGTGGATCAGAAGGCTCTTTATGACGCACTTGTAAACGGCGATATCGCTGCCGCCGGCATCGACGTGACCGAGCCCGAGCCTCTGGGCGAGGACAGCCCACTGTGGGAGCTTGACAATCTTCTGCTGACTCCCCATGTCTCCGGCTATTACCACCTCCCCGAGACCTTTGAGCGCATCGTCAATATCGCCGCCGACAACCTTTACCGCTATACGAACGGCAAAGAGCTGCGAAACGTGGTGGATTTTGCAACAGGATATAAAAAGTAATAAAACCGCCCGTACTCGTTTCGTGAGTACGGGCGTTATTCTATTCAGTTTGCTGTCAGAACAGCTTCGTTGCCAGACGCTCTATCTCAAAGGCGTTCTTATAGCTCTCGGCAAAGGCGGCAAAGCCCTTTACCTCTTCCTCAGAGGCCATTACGGTGCTTGATTTTGCACCCGCGAAGACCTTGTTGTCGAGATAATCCTCAAGTGTCTCACCCTCGTCCTTCCAGAGCATAAACGCAGCCAGCAGAGCCATGCCGTAGGGGCCGCCCTCACCGGCTGTCTCCGTAACGGTAACGGGGGCATTGATGGCGGCGGAGAGTATGCGCTGACCCACGCCGGGGGTCTTGAAGTACCCGCCGTGACCGGTCATCTTGTCACAGGGGACGTTTTCAACCTTGGAGAGGATGTCCATTCCCAGCTTCAATGTTGCAAGAGCTGAGACAAGGTGTGTTCTCATGAAGTTTGCAAGGGTGAAGGCGCTGTCGGGTTTCCTTGCAAAAATCAGTCTGCCCTCGTCGATGTCCGTCACGCCCTCGCCGGAGAAGTAGTTGTAGCTGAGAAGATCGCCGCAGTCGGCGTCACCCTCCAGAGCCTTGTTGAACAGCTTTGTGAACAGCTCGCCTTTGGAAACGGGCGCACCGATAAGCTGCGCAAATTCACCGAAAAGATTTACCCATGCGTTTATATCGGAGGTGCAGTTGTTGCAGTGAACCATTGCAACCGGCAGACCGGCGGGAGTGTTGAACACGTCGATCTCACGGTGTACGCCAAGCTCATGATCCAGCACGAGCATGGAAAAGTCGGATGTACCGGCGGAGACGTTGCCGGTGCGGACTCTGACGGAATTGGTGGCGACCATGCCGGTGCCCGCGTCGCCCTCGGGAGGCGCCATGGGTACGCCCGGCTTCAAAGTGCCGGTGGGGTCAAAGAGCTTTGCACCCTCGGCAGTCAGCACGCCGGCGCTTTTGCCCGCCGTCAGCAGCTCGGGCAGAAAGTCCGCCGCTTTCACGTCAAGACCGGAGATACTGTCGAACTTTTCAAGCATTTCGCGGTTATAAGTGAGTGAGGCGCTGTCCACGGGAAACATACCGGAGCCTTCGTTCATTCCCACGGCGTTAACGCCGGTGCAGAGATAGTGGATATAACCCGCAAGCGTCGTCACATGGGCAAGCTTTTTTATGTGCTCCTCGCCGTTCAGGATCGCCTGATAGACGTGGGCGATGCTCCAGCGCTGGGGAATGTTGAAGCCGAATTTTTCCGTGAGCTTTTCGGCGGCCTCGCCGGTGATCGTGTTTCTCCACGTGCGGAACTCCGCGATCTGATTCCAGTCACTGTCAAAGGGCAGGTAGCCGTGCATCATGCCGGAGATGCCGATCGCGCCGAAGGTCTCGGGCGCTTCACCGAGATTTTTCACAAGGTCCGCATAGCATTCCCGCAATCCCTTCACAGCGTCCGCAAGATCATACGTCCACACACCGTTTACAAAGCTGTTTTCCCACTCATATCCGCCGGAGGCGATGGGCTTATGCTCTGTGTCAATAAGCGTCGCTTTAATTCTGGTAGAGCCGAACTCTATACCGAGAACGGTATTTTTATAATTGATACTCATATATCAGAGCCTTACAACACCCTTCTGAAGAATGACGTTTGCATAAACCGCCGTCTCGCCGGACATGAGTATGCAAAAGCACTTCTTCGCCTGTTCGTAAAACTCAAAACGTTCATAATGACCGATGGCGGATGCGCCGCGCTTATCGTACTTTGCAACGGTCTTTTCATAGTCAGCCCAGACGGGGATGACCATATCCTTGTCGCAGTCCATCTTCTCCATGAGCATCACGGGGTGCTCGACATATTCGTCCAGAGGGATGACCTGCAAAATGGCGTCCAGAAGCTCGTTGACGCCGTGACCGTCGGCGCGGATATAGATAAGGTCGTTGGGCTTGGCCATGGCAGCGCCGGGGAAGTTGCCGTCGCCGATGCAGATGCGATCGCCGTGACCCATTGAATTGAGTGCCGCTAAAAGCTCGGAGGAAAGTATGGGGGGAATATTCTTTAACATTTCATAATCTCCTTGTTGTAAAAAAAATTAGAAATTAGGAATGAGGAATTAGGAATTATGGTGTCGGCTGCGCCGACAGATCATATTTTTCTCAGGTATCCAACTTCTGTATTAAAACCTTGAGGCTTTTATCTAAGGAAAGATTTCTGAGGAAATTCCAATCGCCGCGAAGCGGCTCCTTAATTCCTCATTCCTAATTCCTCATTCCACACTGAAACAGGGCAGGCGTCCGCCTGCCCTGTTTATTTTATCGGATGTTTTTGTAGAGCGGACCGTAGGCGGCGCAGGCGCGGTAGTCCTGACCCTCCTTGTCCATGCCGAAGGCGTTCCATGCGGCGGGACGGAAGATCTTTTCATCGGGCACGTTGTGCATACATACGGGGATACGGAGCATGGAGCAGAGCGTGATAAGGTCTGCGCCGATATGACCGTAGGAGATAGCGCCGTGGTTTGCGCCCCAGTTAAGCATAACTTCGTATGCGGACTTGAAGGGGCTGCCGTCCTTGCCGTCGCAGCGCGGTGTGAACCATGTGCACGGCCAGGTGGGATTGGTGCGCTCCATGAGGGTGTCGGTGACCTCGTCGGGGAGCTTGACGGTCCAGCCCTCGGCGATCTGCAGCACGGGACCGAGACCCTTGACGAGGTTGAGGCGGATCATGGTCGCGGGCATCTCGGCGCGGGTGACAAAGTGGCTGGAGAAGCCGCCGCCGCGGAAGTTGTCAAAGCCGGCCTCGCACCATACGGTGGCGTCGGTCATCTTCTTGATGTCCTCCTCGGTCACGTCGAACCACTTCTTCATGACGTGTTCGCCGTTTTCGTCCACACACTCGCCGCAGCCGTCGAGGCAGGCAGCACCGGAGTTGAGCAGATGGATGATACCTCCGTTTTCCTTTGCCTTGCCTTCGAGCTCATAGCCGGTGACGCGCTTGGTGGCCTCGGTGGACCAGTAGGTACGCACGTCCGCAAAGATCTGGGCGCGGTTGGTCAGCAGCTCCATGAAGAGCATACCCAGACCGTTGAGGATATCGTTCTCGGTTGCGAAGACCATAGGCTCCTTGGGACCGGTAAAGTCGAAGGAGGAATTGAGGACCGCCTCGGGGTAGTCGCAGTTGGGCCAATGGTCGGTCCACTGGCGCTGACCCTGGAAGCCGGCGCAGATGGCGTTGTGACCGAGCTTTTCTTCACCGAAGGCGTCGGGCAGGTTGGGATTGCCCTGAATGAGATCCTTGATGATGCAGTACATCTTGATGGTGAACTCCCACTGCTTTTCCTTTTCCTCGTCGGTGAACTTGATCCTTCTCTTCTGACCGAGGAATTCGACCTCTTCGACGTTGTCGTCGCGGCCTTCCTTGCAGTGCTCCTTTGTCCATGCGAGAGCCTTTTCTACGTCCTCGGAGACATAGATGCCCTCTTCCATGCGGCGGAGGATTTCGACCTCGTCCACGGACTCAACGCGCATACCGAGATACTCTTCCAGAAATGCCTGATCCATGATGGAGCCGCCGATGCCCATCGTGACGGAGCCGATCTGCAGGTAGCTCTTGCCGCGCATGGTGGCAGCGGCGACGGCGGCGCGGCCGAAGCGCAGGAGCTTTTCCTTGACGTCGCAGGGGATATCGGTGACCTGGTCTCTGTCCTGTACCTCATGGCCGTAGATGCCGAAGGCGGGCAGACCCTTCTGGGCGTGGGTAGCCAGAACGGAGGCGAGGTAGACGGCGCCCGGACGCTCTGTGCCGTTGAAGCCCCATACACCCTTGATTGTCATGGGATCCATATCCATGGTCTCGGAGCCGTAGCACCAGCAGGGAGTGACGGACAGGGTGATGGCAACGCCCTCTTTCTTGAACTGCTCTGCGCAGGCGGCAGATTCGGGAACGCGGCCGATGGAGTGGTTGGCGATAACGACCTTTACGTGCTCACCGTTGGAGTAGTAAAGATTTTCCTCAAACAGCTTCTTGGCTGCCTCGGCCATGGCCATGACCTGACCTTCGAGACTCTGACGGAGCTGTACGGGGCCTTCACGACCGTCAATGATGGGACGGATGCCGATAACGGGATAGTCGCCTATGTAACGATTTTTTGCCATATTTCTGTTCTCCTTTTGGTAGTATGTGTGCAAATTGTTGATAATCGGATTATAACATTTCGGAAGATTTTTAGCAAGCACTATAAAAAAAGATTGACGTGTAAATGGTGATACGGACGCGAAAGGACGGCAGGAATTCCCGCCGTCCTCAATGTGTTGCTTATCGCAGCAGTCCCACGCGCTGAAATTCCGTCACCAGATCCTCTGTCACGTACTTATATAACGCCGTGAGATTGTACTGCTTGTCCAGCACGGAATAGACTCTGTCCATCTCGGCGCCGGTGATGATGCCCACGCCGAGGCACACGCCGCCCAGCAGAATGGCGATGAGCACTATGCTTATGATGATACGCCAGCCGTTTTTCATCTGACCTCTACCTCCCTGGTGCAAAGCTTTTCACCGAGCCTGATCGCGCCGCTGATCACACCGGCGATCGCGCCGCCGATGAACCACACGAACATCCACAGGAACAGCAGTCCGAGAGCCGCCGTCACAAGACCCGCTCCAAGCACTACCATGATATCGGCAAAGATGGCAAAGCCTCCGAAAGCGGAGCTGATGAGCTTGAAGCTCACGAACACGCCTGCAGCCGCAAGCGCGAGCGCCAGAAACGTAGGTATCAGCAGCACTGTGCAGATCACCAGCGTAATGGGAACGGCAAAGATCGCGTAGATGACCGCGAGGAAGACATTGACCTTTTTCACGGTCTCCACCGGCTTCTCAGCTTTGACGATGACAGGCTCTTCCTTTTCGGAGAAGTCAAAGCGGAGCTCATCCGTGTCCTCGACCTGAACAGCGGCGGTCTCTTCCGTGCGCTTTTCGCTCTGTGCGTTTTCCTCTGCCGGTACATTCTCCCGAGGCGGAGCCTCTGTCGGGGCGGCGTCCTCTTTCCCGTCCTCTTTCCGTTCTTCCGTTCCGGCGTCGTCGGAGACATTTTCTGCGGGCTTTTCGTCAGCCGTCTGCGGGTTTTCCTCTGTCTTCCGCACCTCGGAGGTCTCGCCTTCTCTCTCCTCCCAGACGCGCTTAGCCTCGCGCACGGGGGTCGCCGGCTTCTCGGCGGAAAAGCCGAACTGTTCGTCGCCGTAGACGATGCCCCTGTCTTCGGCTGCGCGGCGCATTTCCGTCATCACGCGGATAAACTCCGCATTGTCGTCCTCTTCGAGCGCATCGTCCTCGCGGGACGTACTGTTTATCTGAAGCTTGCGTTCTTTTGCGTTATATGCTCTGGCAAGCATGACAGCCTGACGGGTTGGGGAGCCCAGAAAATCCAGCAGAAGCCCCTCATTGCAGGCGTCGCCGAAAAGCTCGTCATACATGGCGAGGACCTTCCGCACGTCCTCCTCATACATAAATGTGAGCAGTCTTGCCAGCTCTGCCATAAATTTTTGTTTGTTTATGTCAGGTCACCTCCGACGGAACATATATTTCCAACTATGGTATTATATCTGTTTTTTTTTCCGAGGTCAAGAAAAAAAGCGCGAAAGTAGGGAATAAGTACGGAAATATTACCTATATCTTGACAGTTTTTCATGCTTTGCATATAATCGGAGACAGAACACCGATGTATTTGTCTGCATCGGGAAAACAGTAAAACTGTACAGGAGGTATTTTATGGGCAATATTCCCAAGACAATGAAGGCTCTTGTGGCCTACGGCATCAATGATTACCGGCTTGAAACGGACTATCCGACCCCCGTATGCGGCGACGATGACATCATCGTCAAGACCGAGGGCTGCGGCATCTGCGCGGGCGACCTCAAGTGCCAGCACGGCGTACAGCGCTTCTGGGGCGACGGCAAGACCGAGTCCTTCGTCAAGCCTCCCTTTATCCCCGGTCATGAATTCTTCGGCAGGATCGCGGAGGTCGGCAAAAACGTCACCGAGTATTCCGTAGGCGAGCGCGTCATTGCCGACCAGATCGTCCCCTGCGGCAAGTGCCGCTTCTGCAAAACAGGGCGTTATTCCCTCTGCCAGCCCCACGATGTTTTCGGCTTTAAGAACTATCTCAACGGCGGCATGGCGGAGTACGTGCGCTATCCGAGCACGACTGTCATCCATCGTCTTCCCGAGGACATGAAGTTTGAGGACGCGATCTGTGTCGAACCGTATTCCTGCTCAAAGCACGCCGTCGACAGAGCGCAGATAACAAACGAGGACATCGTCGTCCTTGCCGGCGCGGGCACGCTGGGTCTGGGCATGGTGACATATATGCGCATGAAAAACCCCGCCAAGCTCATCGTTCTGGGACACGGCAAAAACCGTCTTGAAAAAGCGAAGGAATTCGGCGCGGACATCGTCATGAACCCCGATGAAGAAGACGCGTACTCCCTCATCATGGATCTGACGGACGGCTACGGCTGTGATGTATACATCGAGGCTACCGGCAATCCCGTCAGCGTCAATCAGGGCATGAAGTTGATAAGAAAGCAGGGACGCTTTGTCGAGTTCTCGGTCATGGGCGGCGACACGACGGTCGACTGGTCGGTCGTCGGCGACGAGAAGGAGCTGGACATCTACGGCGTACACCTCAGTCCGTACTGCTTCGATTTCGTTATCGACCGTATCTATAAGGGCGAGCTGAAGACCGACGGCATCGTCTCCTCCGTCTTCCCGATCGAGGAGTGGGAAGAGGCCTTCAAACGCGCCGCCGGCAAACAGGGCGATTATAAGGTAGCGTTCAAATTCTGAACCACCTCTGAAGGAGAATATTAATTTCGAAGCAAAAATCACTCGTTGCGTCAGCTGCGAGTGATTTTTTCCTGTATAAACTGTAAATTCACACAAAAAGGACGCGAAGTAAAATGAGACGATATTAACCGTCAATTTATGCTTCGCGTCTAAATGATAGGGTCGCCGCCTATCTCCCTTGTGCAAAAGCTTTGCACAATCCGGCACACACGATCTCTCGTGAGGCTGCCTTTGCGGAAAAACAAACACCTATATCTATCAAAGTGTTTTGAATAGAATATCAGAAACTAAAGCAAATATCCCTTTTGCAAACAGAATTACGCATGGTTTAACTTACGCAATGGATATAAAAATACGGCATACCCTTTTGGGTACGCCGTATTTTTGGCACGCTGTGAGGGATTCGAACCCCCGACCTTCTGGTCCGTAGCCAGACGCTCTATCCAGCTGAGCTAACAACGCTTATCTCTTTCGAGAGCTTATGTATAATAGCACAGCCGGACAGAAATTGCAAGCCTTTTTTGAAATTTTTTCGAAAAAAGCCGAAATTATCTTCCGAAAGCTTATTGTGGGCACGTTTCTCCGCCCGAGTTTGCCAGTTGCGAAATAGGAAGAAGCTGAAAAAGTACAAGGAAATCAA
>JAUNND010000109.1 GCA_030531595.1 Eubacteriales bacterium
TTCTATATGTATGTATTCCGTAACAGGCGGAAGCCCCAGGCGCCCCGCTATGATATCCACCATGCGATCCGAGGTGCCAAGAACCAGTATGCTCTTTGGGGCGCAGCGCTCTATGGCAGCCCTTACTTCCGCGGCCTGCTCCTCGTCCTCGAATATGGCGGTCTTTATGGCGCGCATCTTGCTCTTCTGCTTTTTTGCGGAGACTCCGGCTATTATGGTGCCCTGGTCTATGAACAGACCATCGTCCACGATAGCCTCTATCTGCATCCTTACGCAGAGCTCTATGGCGTTGTAACTCTTCCCGGTGCCGCTTTTACCAGATAATCCGTAAATAATCACTTGTTCTTCACAAATTTTATGCTATAATACTCGTGTTGTTTGAATTGGTTGTTCAAAGGAGGTTCACTATGGCTTATGTAATCGATGATAAGTGCATCAGCTGTGGAGCTTGCGCCGGTGAGTGCCCCGTAGGAGCTATCTCCGAGGGAGACGGAAAGTATCAGATCGATGCTGGTTCCTGCGTCGACTGCGGTTCCTGCGCTGGCGTTTGCCCGATGGAAGCAGCTCACGCTGAGTAATTCGAGAAACAAACAGGCGAGGCGAAATGGCGACGTGTCGTAAGGATCTTTTTTGAAGAATTGGTGTAATCCCGAAAAATCGGGGTTACACCTTTCTTCTTTTTACGCCACATATCTGTATTTCTGCGGATTCTTTTTAACTTCTTCCATCATTGCCCGGATTTCCTTTTCATCGGGGATATCCATCATACCGACAACGGAGAAATATATATCGACCTTCACGTGGCAATGACCGTTGCTTTTATCGTTGTTGTGGACTTCAATTCTCTCAATGAGCGAATGAACAAGTCCGGAGGTCAGTTCCTTTACTTCCGTGATCTCCCGGACAGTTTTCAAAAGCAGGCGGAGATCAACGGTTTTCTGATCGGCGGACTGCAATTCGACTTTGGCGTTCTCAACTTCCGCCGCCAGCTCACGCTGCTCCTTTTCGTATTTCTGCATCATACGCTGATAACGGGAATCTTCCACATTTCTGAGAACCCGATCCTCATACAGAGATTCAATCAGACGATCAATTTCATCAATACGCTTTTCACCATTACGGATAAACTGCTGAAGCCGCTGATATTCTGCCTGCCGTACAGAGTCGTTTTTCTTTGCCAGCATATACAGAAAAACCGGCTCGTAGCAACGAACAAAATCCACGAAATCGCTGATTGCCTCCAAGACAATCTTTTCAAGGACTACATTTCGTATATAGTGAACCTTGCAAGTGCCGTGACCATCCTTGTAGTTTGAACACCGATAAAATTCCTTTTCCGGCGGCAAACTCTTTGCAGCGCAATAGTGGAGCTTTGCACCGCAATCAGCACAGTATAAAAGGCCTGCAAATTTGCTTGTCTTTCCGGTAGCCGTCGGACGGATGCGATGCTCCCGTATTTCCTGCACTTTCAGCCAAACCTCCTCCGAAATAATCGCTTCCTGCGTATTAGGAATGATTTGTTGATTTTCGGTAGGATTATAGATTTTCTTGTGAACCTTATAGCTAACAGTAGAGGATTTGAAGTTTACCGTGCATCCGGTATATTGTCGGTTTTCCAAAATACTTACAACTGTCCTTTGATCCCATCCATAAATATTGGCAGGTGTTTTCGCAGAATGCTTTCTCCCAATGCTGTCATAATAAGCAGACGGTACGGGAACTTTCTCCTTTTCTAACTGCCGAGCGATTTGTGAAGGACCTCTGCCGTTCAGACATAAGGCGTAGATTCTTTTCACAATTGCCGCTGCAGGTTCATCAATCAACCATTTTTTCTTGTCCGTATCGGATTTCTTGTAACCATACGGGACAGCGGGAGAAACGCGCTCGCCGTGCTCGGATTTTGTTTTCCAAACCTGACGGATCTTCTGACTGGTCTGTGCCGCATACCATTCATTGAAAATGTTATAGAACGGCATCATTTCCATACCGGCACCTGTTTTGCTGTTTACGTTTTCCTGCAGAGAAATGAAGGTTACACCGAGCGTCGGATATACCACCTGCGTCAGACGCCCCATTTCAACCTGCTCACGACCGAAACGGGAAAGGTCCTTAACTACGATTCTGCCGATCAGTCCGGCTTCCACCATTTCTTCCATTCGCTTAAAGTCCGGACGGTTGAAGGTAGTGCCCGAAATACCGTCATCTACGAAAAACTGATAGTTCGTTATACCGGCTTTTTTACAGTAATCCTCCAAAATGGTTTTCTGAGAAAAAATATGTCAAGGTGTTTTTCTGCTTATTAACAATTACCGAGATTATGAGCGTCGGAAGCCGTGAGCCGTTTTGAGATTTCTTTTTCAGTGTCATTCGTTCATCATTTCTGCAAAGGCAAAAGGGCGATGGCGGTTTTCATTCACCGTCACCGCCCTGTGCGCGTGCTGTTAGTTGTGTTTTCTCTTTCTGCTGTAAATTGCGGTGCCTGTCAGAGCTGCGCCGCTGACTGCAAGGAACATTATCCAAAGTGCAAGATTGGAGTTATCTCCGGTCTTTGGAGGAGTCGGCTCATCGGGAGGCGTCGGCGGGGTAGTGGTGTTCTTTGTATTGGTGAACGCCGCCGTTGCCGTCTGACCGTCCGTGATCGTGCCTGTATCGCCGCTCTTGGTGGTCACATAGCCGTCTGCGCTGTAATCCGCTTCGGCTGCGGTGTAGCTCGTTCCGGCAGGCAGAGCTGTTGCAGTTTTGCTTTCACCGCCCTTTAAGGTGAGGGTAGCAACGCCGTTTGTAAAGCTCATGTCACCGTAAGTACCGCTGACGGTCTTATCACCGAGAGTAACGGTGAAATCAAATGCCTTGCTGCTGTCTGCGGCATTGCCGGA
>JAUNND010000057.1 GCA_030531595.1 Eubacteriales bacterium
CTGTTCTGACTGATATTCCTGATCTGAATATCCACCTTCAACGGTCCATTTGGTCCTTTAATCTGGTTCCGATTGATCCAACCACGTTTGATGAAAGATACATCATCCAACATCACATAAGTGTCAACCGCATTCATAAGCTGCCAATAACCGAGGTATGGGAAAAAGTACGGCTGCATGATTCCAATCTTCATGGGTATACACCACCACTTTCATTCTGTAACGCTGCTCATCATAAAACCAGAAAACCATATACTTCTGCGGCGTATGCCGTGAGGCTCAGAAGGGTGCATCGGAAAAAAACACCTCTGCCTGCTGCACACGGATCATATACCGCGCCATTAAGATCATTTCGATGCAGAACACTTGCGGACATAATAATTATTGTCGGCATACATCAGTCCACTGGCATCGAATACGCGGTTTTATCCGTTGCCGCCGGTCGGAGGATCGTAAGTAACACTGTCCCGCTTGCATTATTTGAAGCAGCATCGAGTCGAAATCTCCTGAATACGGATAAAAAAAAGGATATCCATTCAGTTATTCATCTTGCCTAATTATATATAGTAGCATAAAAACGCCAAAATTACAATAGCTCTGGCAAATTTTACACATATGTGATTGTAGTGGAATATAAAAATACCCTCCGTATTCCTACGGAAGGCAGGTAAACGACGGTTAATTCAGTGAGAGCAGATGCCGAGAGAATTTGTGTTCGGACGACGGCACTTTTTTGCAGGAATACTTTGTGTATTCCAAGAAAAAGGGACTAAGTCAGAGCGCAAATTGTCCGGCAGATGCCGAAGGTGAATTAACCGTCGTTTACACGGCAGCGGAGGAAGGATTCGAACCCTCGGCGCATGGCTGCGCCGCGCTGATCATATTTTTGTAAGGGTTCGAATAGGTTCTTTTTTTGAATGTAAAAAACACCCTCCGTATTCCTACGGAAGGCAGGTAAACGACGGTTAATTCAGTGAGAGCAGATGCCGAGAGAATTTGTGTTCGGACGACGGCACTTTTTTGCAGGAATACTTTGTGTATTCCAAGAAAAAGGGACTAAGTCAGAGCGCAAATTGTCCGGCAGATGCCGAAGGTGAATTAACCGTCGTTTACACGGCAGCGGAGGAAGGATTCGAACCCTCGGCGCATGGCTGCGCCGCGCTGATCATATTTTTGTGAGGGTTCGAATAAGCTCTTTTTTCGAATGTAAAAAAACACCCTCCGTATTTCTACGGAAGGTGTCGAGCAGCGGAGGAAGGATTCGAACCCTCACAAACGGAGTCAGAGTCCGGTGTGCTACCTTTACACAACTCCGCTAAACGCAAGTGCTATTATAAACATTTTTTTGATTTTGTCAACAGTTTTTTATTTTTCTTTATCTGTCCGTCCGAGCACTGTTTTTAGACAGAATTTCATGTCATATGAAAGCTCCCGCGTTTTTGCGGGAGCTTTCGCTGTTTATCTTGCTATCATAATGATCGGCTGTCCGGAGATTGTGTAACTTGCGATCACAGGTCTTGTCGTACTTCCTTCGATATACTCGACCGAGCTGATATCCGGGATCCCGCACAGCACCTCGTTGACCTTTCCGCTGATCTCATAGAGCTTGATCGTCATTCCATTCGGGTCATAACCGCTCTTCGTCAGATACTTCTCGGCATATCCTCTTGCAGCCTTATAGTAATCGGAGCTTGTGAAGCACCGCAGCGAGCTGAGCTCAAGACCGTCTTCGACCTCTACCTCCGCGCCGTAACGGACGATAAGTGAATCAGGACCGCATTTCAGACCGAATTCCCGAATACCCTGCCATGCCGTCATCGCCTTTGCCATGCTGACATATCCTACAACAGTAGAAGAAGGCAGAGATATCTCGATCGATTTTACCATGTCGTCCTTATTGCCCTGAATGACCTCCAGTGTGCCCACGGTGGCCGCGTCCAGAATAACAGTACTGCCATCCGTTTCCACCGGCGTATATGAGCTGACAATGGCGGCATGATTGGGTCTGACGCCGTTATCGGCAATAAACACGATATCGCCGGGCTGCGGATCATAGAAAGTGACGTCCTCGATCAGATCGCGCTCCCTCAGCGTTTCTATCCATGTCTCAACGCCTGACGCATACGGAACGGCCTCTCTGGGGATACCCGCGTAATTCATGCACCATGAGATGAACATGGCACACCAGTCTCCGTAGGGATAGCCATACCAATGACCGTATCTCGTATATCCCAGTAAGGTCTTGCCGTCCTCCGCAGTTATGGCATTATTGAAGTTTTCAACATATCCGAGCTGTGACTGCGCGACCGCAAGCAGATTTTCTCCCCAGTCTCCGTGCAGCTTATCCATCGGGATCATGCTCTGCCATACACCTTCATTTTCAATTCCTTCAAAAGATGCGAACATACAGAGGACCGGATCATGCCTGTGCTCCTCTTTACCGCATATAAGCTGACGCTGATAGCAGGTCTGGGTATGTGCATGGATCTCATACGCATTCCCGTTCTCATCCTTAGGATAGCAGGATGCGGAATGAGTATGCTCCCGCTTTGTGCACGTGAGCACATAATCCGTCTGATAGCAGCCCGCTTCATGTGTATGCTCAATACAGCCGCATATCAGATTGCCGTCGGCATCATAGCACTCCGAGCCATGTATATGCTCGCTCAGCGCACATATCATGACCGTCTGTTCCTCGCAGCACTCGAGCGTGTGCAGGTGCTCTTCCTTTATTCCGCACAGGGGAAGATGCTCCTCTTTACCGCATACAATAACATCCTCATAGCAGTCATCTGTATGGGTATGTTCTTCATTATATCCGCACAGATATCCTCCGCCGAGTGCATACGACGTACTGTCGCCGTAAAAAACGGCAGCAGAAAAACATATGGCGGCGGTCAGAAGGACGGGAAGTATTCTTTTCGCTGCTTTTCCCATAACACTTTTCCTCCTTTCAGGAAATCATTTGTATTATTTCAATCACGTTCAGTCTTTCAAAAGACACTGTTTTATAACAATTTCAACGTGAATTATTGCAATTTGGATTGTTTTATTTCGTATATTTTTCTTTTTTCAAGGGTTTACATATTGCTGTTATTTATTTATCGCGCTGTTTACGTAATGTATTTTACATATTTCAGCTATATATGCCACTTTTTATGCCGAAATAGTACCACATGCCGTGCATTTTATCAACGTTTTTCTTTTGTTCTTATTTTGTAACTAAATTTTAACTTTTTGTGCAAAAAAGGAGCCTGCCGTTCCGGCAAGGCTCCGTATTATCTGTATTCTCGCAGAGCAGTATCTATAATACCCCTGCAATTTTAAAAATCATGTCTCAACGTGCGGAAAGCGTTCCGAGCTGATAAAACGCGACCGCCGATGCGGCAGCCACATTCAGCGAATCTACTCCGTGCGACATCGGGATCCTTACTGTATAGTCACAGGCAGCTATCGTATCCGATGCAAGTCCGTCCCCCTCCGTTCCGAGAACGACAGCCAGCTTATCTGTTTTGGCAAGGAACGTTTCCGTAATGCTGTACGAATCGTCTCTCAACGCCATGGCAGCGGTTTTAAAGCCGAGCGAGTGAAGTATATCCGTCCAGTTTTCTTCCGGCGGGAAATAAGTCCACGGTATCTGAAAGACCGTACCCATGCTGACTCTCACGGCACGGCGGTAAAGCGGATCGCTCCCTTCGGAAGTCAGCAGCACAGCGTCCATTCCCAGCGCGGCCGCAGAGCGGAAAATCGCGCCGATATTTGTCGGATTCATCACGTTTTCAAGCACGGCTATCCTTCGGGCTCCGGCGCATACCGTCTCCACTGAAGGCAGCTTCGGCCGTTTCATGGCACAGAGCATACCTCTCGTAAGATGGAAGCCGGTCAGTCGGGTGAGCACTTCAAGCTCTGCGGCAAATACCGGCGTATCCGGGCATCGCTCCAGCAGCTCTCTCCCCTTTCCCTCCACGTGTTTTTTCTCCATGAGGAAAGATATCGGCACGCATCCTGCGTCAAGTGCCCGTCCGATCACCACCGGACTTTCTGCCACAAACATGGCGTTATCGGGATCGGCCCTGTTTACGAGCTGATTTTCCGTAAGTCTTGCGTAAATATCGAGCTCGGGGGCATTAAAATCCTTTATCTCAAAGATAGTACTCATTTTCGTTCACCGCCGTCTTTTATTTTCCCGTTCTCAATTCCCGGATGTCATTAAACTCGATTTCCGTTCCGTCCTCAAAGAGCATTTTCTGAGCGGCAAGGTCGATCTTTCCGACTCTCCCCGTCCGTATATGATAGCTCCCGCCGTCTTTCCTCGGGTCAGGGACGAAATACTCGATCTCGACCTCCGGGTTGTCCTTTATCCTTTCCGAAATGTATCGCAATTGACTGTCTGTAACGTTTTTCGCCTGCTCGTCCATTTCGCGCCTCGCGCAGGCAGGTCTTGCCGTCTCCCGGATCACATCCTCATATCCGGTCAGCGCGGCAAAGGGAGAAAACTGCGCCGCTCTGTCATGTGCTGACATACGCGCTCGGACCGGGGAGACATGATGCGGCAGGTCGATAATATCATCGTATTTCCCGCTCAAGCCTTGTGCCCTCCGATCTGTCCGTTTCTTTTGCGCATGGTCGCTCCCTCCTGCAGATTCATTCCCCGCATGATCGCGTTTTTCCCGTAGCGCTTCCGGATGTCCAGTACGGCCTGCTGTCTGCGCCGCTCCTTTTCAAGGCTCTCTTCTTCCCTTTTCTTCCGCTTGGCAAGCTCTTCATAGTCGGTAAACATATCAA
Organism: Eubacteriales bacterium; assembly: GCA_030531595.1. Classification (GTDB taxonomy): domain Bacteria; phylum Bacillota; class Clostridia; order Oscillospirales; family Oscillospiraceae; genus Limivicinus. The sequence goes on from JAUNND010000057.1 coordinate 4,786, forward strand.
GCTGTTCGTTGTCCGAAAAGCTCTTATCCGTTTCGCTTATCACATGATTTGCGGTTATATTGATACGTCTGACCGTCAGAGCGCGGTCGGCTATTTCCTCCATCAGCCCGACGGCGGCTTCCGTTATCAGTCTCGCCGAGGAGGTATGCGTTTTCAGCCTGATGCTTCCGTTTGCGTGCTTCGGGATTTTTCTTCCGTAAGCGTCGGTCTTTACCTCGCCTTTGTAGAGTCTCGCTTTACTCTCATCGGCAAGGTTTTCCGTATCGTATCCGAGCGTCAGCACGAGCTGATCCGTTACAAGGCGTTTTTCCAGCAGTTCAAGCGACATCGCATCCGCCATTTCCCGGACGATAAGCTTTGCCTTATCATATTCATATGGCTCCTGCAGCACCTGACCGGAGGAAATACTGCTGCTCTCGGGGCGATAAGACTTTATATCCGCGATCGTGCAGCTCTCAAAGCCCCAGGCATGATCGATCAAAAGCTCTGCATTTACCCCGAAGAGTTTATACAGAAGCTCTTCGTTATATCTCTCTTCCGGTCTTCCGAGAGAGCATCGGGCAATGTCACCCATTGTGAAAAGCCCGTTATCCTCGAGCTTTTTCGCATAGCCCCTGCCCAGTCTCCAGAAATCCGTCAGCGGTCTGTGATCCCACAGCTCGCGCCGGTAGCTCATTTCGTCAAGGCGGGCGATCCTCACGCCGTTTTTATCCGGCGGTATCTTTTTTGCCTTTACATCCATGGCGATCTTGCACAGATACAGATTGCTTCCGATTCCGGCAGTTGCGGTTATCCCCGTGGTTTTCAGCACATCAAGGATAATATTCATGGCAAATTCCTCGGCTGTGAGACCGCTCGTTTTCAGATGATCCGTAACATCCATGAAGACCTCATCGATCGAATACACATGAATATTCTCCTCGGCCACATATTTGAGATAAATACCGTATATCCTTGCACTGTACGCCATATAAAACGACATTCTCGGTACGGCCGCGATATAATCGAGCTTCAGATCTCTGTCCGCCCTCAGGGCTTTGTCGTCAAATGACGAGCCGGAAAAAGCGCCCGCGGAAGTACGGCTCTGCCGCACGGCGTTTATCTGCCTTACACGCTCCACGACCTCAAAAAGTCTTGCTCTTCCCGGTATTCCGTAAGCCTTCATGGAGGGAGACACGGCAAGACAGATGGTTTTTTCCGTCCTGCTCGTATCCGCCACGACGAGATTTGCCGTCAGCGGGTCAAGTCCTCTTTCCACACATTCCACGGAAGCATAGAAGGATTTCAGATCGATCGCAATATATGTCCTGTTCTCCATACGCTCCCCTTCTTCCGGAATGATCGGGATATATGATATCATAAAGAACGCAGCAAGTCAAAAAGCAGTTTGAGTGCGGCAAACTCCGTGCGTGAAGCTTTCAGTTTTCGCGTTTAAGATACAATTTCGATGAGATCCACACTGAAAGCGCAGTCAACACTATCGTCACGGCAAAAGCCGATAATACGGCAATGAAAATGTTTGTATTCGGCATTTGCGGGATGGCGACAACGGCGGTTGTACCGCCGCAGATCAGCATGATCAAAAATATCATGAGAACTCTGCCCTTTTCGACCCCGAAGCGGAACATCAGCGGCAGTGAGATGTCCATAATGAGGATTGCCCCGATATAGCCGAGAACGAGCAGCAGCACATCAAAAGTTTCGGAACACACAGTGCTTACCGCAAAGCGGATGGTAACGGTGAGGATAAGCGTTGCGGTGCAGAAAACGAAACCGAGTACATACTTGCTCCAAACTATATCTTTTGCCGAATAGGGCAGCATCGCCGCCATACGGTTCCATTTGCTCTTTTCGTCATAAGCTATGGCGATATACGGAATGAGGGCTGCATACACCACGGCAAATATATTCTGATAGTCGGAGGAAACGACCGAAAACACTAATATCAGCGCAAGCATCAGCTTCATCTGTTTCCAGATCGTAATAATATCCTTTATGAGCAGAGCTTTCATCTTTTCTTCTCCCCCTTTACCGTATTGAGAATTACATCCTCGACGCTGCATTTTTCAAGCTGTATTCCCTCGGGAATTCTATCTCTCAGTACCATTGCCCGCACACCGCCTAAACCGTTTGACTCGCTGTATATTACCGCGTCGCTGTCGATAGTGCGAAACTGGGCGTTTGTTCCGGCAAAAATACCGTACTTTTCAATCAAAACATCCTTTTCCTCGCAGAATTTGAGCTTTCCCTCATGAATAAAGGCGATATAGTCGCACAGCTTTTCAAGGTCGCTTATTATGTGCGAGGATATGAGTATCGAATGATCCTCCCGACGGGTGAACTCGTTTAACATATCCAGTACCTCGTCGCGGACGATAGGGTCAAGTCCGGCGGTCGCTTCGTCCAGCACAAGAAGCTTAGCGTCATGGCACAGAGCGGCGGCAATGGCAAGCTTCATGCGCATACCGCGTGAATAGTCCTTTATCGGCTTGCTTACGGGGAGGCTGAAATCCCTGATATAGCTGTCAAACAGCGCGTCATTCCAGTTTACGTAGGTATTTCTCATTATTCTGCGTATCTGGGACGCGTTGAGTACCTCGGGGAAAAATGCGTCATCCAGTACAACGCCTATATCCTGCTTTGTTCCGATAAACTCGGAGGAATTTACATCCGTTCCGAGTACGCCTATCTCACCGCTGTCTGCCCTTAGTGCGCCCATAATAAGCCTTATCGTTGTGGATTTGCCCGCGCCGTTTTCACCCACAAGCCCGCAAATGCAGCCCTCCGGCAAAACAAAATCAAGGTTTTGTATTGCAAAATCACCCAAGGCTTTATTTACGTTTTTCATTTCAATAGCGTTCATTTTTCAACTCTCCCCGTATATGATATTTAAAATTTCCGTCAGCTCCTCAAGACTCAGCTCACAGCTTCGGCTAAGCTCAACGGCGGCGGAAATATGCTCCTCGATCTCGCGCTGTATATGCTCCCGCACAAGACCCATATCGGCCCGTGCCACAAAGCAGCCCTTGCCCGGTATATTATTGATAAATCCCGAAGCCTCCAGCTCGTCATAGGCGCGTTTTGTGGTTATCACGGATATTCTCAGATCCTTCGCAAGAGCACGTATAGACGGCAGCGCTTCCCCGCTTTTCAGCTCCCCCGCTATGATCTGCGTTTTTATCTGCTGAAATATCTGCTCATAGATCGGCTGCTCTCCCGAATTTCGGATAACGATCTCCATATCGGTCTCCTGTTCATTCCGTTTTTACTGTATATATATAATATATACAGTTGTGTGAAAAAGTCAAGTGTTTTTCTTGTAATACCTTCGATTATCTGGTATGATTGAAAAAAACACATAAGGAGCCGAGAAATGAGTCAGACAGACGGATTTTTTACCCTTGAAATGCACGATGAGCGGGACGCGCTTGTCATTCTGGATCAAACCCTGCTTCCCTGTGAGGTAAAATATATTGAGCTGAAAACAGCAGAAGATGTGTGGTGGGCGATAAAAAAACTGCAGGTGCGCGGCGCACCCGCAATCGGTGTTTCGGCGGGGTACGGGGCGTATCTTGCCGCAAAGCACTTTGAAACGGACGATTTGAGCATATTTCGCGCAAAATTCAAGGAGATACGCGATTATCTCTCCACCTCGCGCCCCACAGCCGTCAACCTTTTCTGGGCGCTGGACAGAATGGGCAGAGCCGCCGAAAGAGATGTCGGCTCTGTTGCGGAGCTTAAAAAAGTATTGCTCGATGAGGCACAGGCTATCAACGACGAGGATATCTCCATGTGCAAGGCGATGGCGGAAAACGGTCTGTCGCTTCTTAAACCGAACATGGGGCTTATTACCCACTGCAACGCGGGCAAGCTCGCCGCCGTCAAATACGGCACCGCCCTCGCCCCCATGTATCTCGGGCACGAGCGCGGTTATAACTTCAAGGTCTTCTCCGACGAGACAAGACCGCTTTTGCAGGGCGCAAGACTCACCGCGTGGGAGCTTCATCAGTCCGGCATCGACGTGACCGTTCTCTGCGACGGCATGAGCTCGCTTGTGATGAAAAACGGCTGGGTGGACGCGTGTCTTGTCGGCTGTGACAGAGTCGCCGCAAACGGGGACGCGGCAAACAAGATCGGCACCTCCAACCTCGCCATCGTCGCCAAGAGCTTCGGTATTCCTTTTTATGTGATCGGGCCAACCTCCACTATCGACATGAACTGCCCCACCGGCGCGGATATCAGAATAGAGCTGCGCGACGAGACGGAGATCAGCGAAATGTGGTATGCAAAGCGCATGGCACCCGAGGGCGTAAAGGCGTATAACCCCGCCTTTGACGTGACGGACAACAAATACATCACCGCTATCGTTACGGATAAAGGAGTTGTGTACCCGCCGTTTGACGTAAACCTGAAAAAGCTGTTCGGATAACCGATACCTGTTTTTATCCTTATATCATGAAATGAAAAGATTAAAGAAAGTCTATTTAGAGATATCGAATGTCTGCAATTTATCGTGTGCATTCTGCCCCGGCACAACACGCAAGCCGCATTTTATGACAGAGGAAGAATTCAATATCTGCACGGATAAGCTCAGAGTCTATACAGACTATCTGTACTTTCATCTGATGGGCGAGCCTCTGCTTCACCCGCTGCTTAACAGATTTCTTGACATTGCGGGTGAAAAGGGCTTCAAGGTCATCATTACGACAAACGGAACTCTTCTCAAAGAGCGCGGTGAACTTCTTTTAACATCAAAAGCCGTCCATAAGGTCAATATCTCCCTTCAGTCCTTTGAGGCCAATCATGGCGGAGAGCTTGGCGAATACATTTCTTCCTGTGCCGCATTTGCCCGCAAAATGGGCGAGGCTGACAAAATATGCGTTCTTCGGCTGTGGAACAAAAACGGGCTTGAGCGGCTCAACGGCGATATAGAAGCAATTCTTGAGGGAGTTTTCCCGAAACCGTGGACTCAGAGCAGACAAAGTCTGTCATTGGACTCCAAGGTCTGGCTGGAGAGCGGCGAAAAATTTGAATGGCCGGATATGGAAATTGAGGAAGAAGAGGAAAAGGTCTTCTGCTACGCTCTGCGCGATCAGGCCGGTGTTCTGTGTGACGGAACGGTCGTGCCCTGCTGTCTTGATCATAACGGGGATATTCCTTTGGGCAATCTCTTTCACGATGAAATGGACAGTATTCTGCACAGCGACCGCGCCTGTGCGATCTATGACGGTTTTTCAAGGAGAAATGCCGTTGAGCCGCTGTGCAGACGCTGCGGATACGCAAAAAGATTTTCGAAATGAAAACATGGCGGAAAAACCGTCATGGCATGGTATAAAAAAGGGGCGCAAAGAAACGGCAGCAAATCTGAGCGATCAGATTTGCTGCCATTTATATCATATTGTATCATATCAGGCTGTCGAGAGCTTTTTCGACTTCCTCATATTTTTTGACCTTCGGGTCGTCATAGCGTCTGCCCTCGAACACCACCATCGCAACATTGCGCAGAGTGCCGATATCCTCCAGCGGATTTTTCTCAACGGCTATCATGTCCGCCTTTTTGCCGACCTCAAGAGAGCCGGTGAAGCTGTCTATTCCGGCGATTTTCGCATTGACAAGCGTCGCCGTGTGTATGGCGTATGCGTTATCCACGCCACAGTATTTTACAAAATAGTTAATTTCGCGCCAGAAGTCGTAATTTGTCACATAGGTGCAGCCGCTGTCCGTACCGAGACCGAGCAGAATGTTCTCCCCGATACATTTTTTTGCAAGCGCTACCATGCCCGTGACCAGAATATCGCTGTTTTTCGCCGCCGCCTCGGTCATATTGTGGATATTGGGAAGCCGCTTCATATAGGGGATAGCCGGAGAGAGCGTCAGCACATGGGCAGCGTTTCTCGCCTTGAACAGTTCTATTATTTCATCATTGGGCATACAGCCGTGCTCGATGGTATCCACGCCGTTTTTCAGTGCCTCGATAACGCCGACGTGTCCCTCACAGTGCGCCGCGACCTTATAGCCCAGCTCATGCGCCTGATCGCACGCGGCTTTGATATATTCCGGCGGCATACGAAGAACGCCAGGTTCTCCGAAGCTGTCGGAGTCCATGATCCCGCCCGTCACCATCAGCTTGATAAGGTCGGGCTTATCCTCTGCGATCTTATCCACAAGGGAAGCGGCTTCCTCTTTGCTGTGCGCGATGTAGGCAAACGAGCCCGCCATGTGTCCGCCCTCAACGGAAATGGCGCAGTTCGGCGTTAAAATGCGCGGGCCGACACGCTTGCCGCGCTTGATGTCGTCACGCACCCTGGAATCGAAATCGGCAGGCGAACCCGCCGCTCTGACCGTCGTAACGCCCGACATCAGCACGACCTTCGCGTTTTTTGCGACAAGTCCGTAGCCGATCTGCTTGAGAAGGGCGTTGCTTGTCAGCAGGCGGACCAGAAAGTCTATCTTGAGTGGCTTCTTTTCCGGCTTGCCCGACCCGGGGAGGTGCGCATGGAGGTTGATAAGCCCGGGAAGAAGGTATTTTCCTTTAAGGTCAACGACCTCACAGCCGGAAAGCGCCTCCTGTGACGTATCTTCAATGCCGGTAATGATACCGTTTTCAACAAATACGGTCTTCCCGTACTGCGGCACCATATTTTTTGTGCCGTCTAAAATTATACCGTTACAATAAGCAGTTTTCATTCTTCTTCTCCGTTTATAAAGATACCACCGGTTATTGCCGGTGGTATATGAGTTTACAGACTTTGCTTTCTCGGAATTGCGTCATAGTGCTTCTGAAGAAGCGGCTCTATTAATGCCGTTGCCTTCATATCAAGGTTGAAGAAATAGACCGTAAAGGTCACGGCGAAAAAGGCAAGCGCCGCGCCCAGAATATATTTCAAAACTTTAAGTAAAATTTTCATTCAAAACTCCTTTTATCACAGTGCGTTATCGTCATCGGGCAAAACCTCAATGCTCGGATCAAGAGGCTCCTCACGCATGACCGTACGCATAAACGCGCTGAACTGGCCGCGTATGGCGTTTCTTGTATAGACTCTCGGATCGCACAGGTCGTGGCTGACCCAGACGAGCTTTATTCCGCGCTCTCTTGCCTGCTCCTCAAACTGACCGTGCATTCCGCAAAGAGCCTTACAGGACATATGCTCCCACATCATTACCATATCCGCGTTCATCTTCTCGCAGAACTCCCACAGCTCGTCCACAAGCACCTTGTAGCCTCCGTGAGTGCGGTTTCTCATTATCATGTTTTCATTGAGCCAAGCCATATCGTAATACGCCTGCTCGCGGTTTTCGGGTGTGTCCGTCTCGGCGATCTCGCGGTCAATGACCATGGAGAGCATATCGGTGAGCGGCACGACGCCCCAGCACTGTATCATCCAGTATAGCATATCGATGCAGTACTGCGGCTGAACGCCCCAGACGATGCAGCGGTGGCGGTATTCCTTCGCCATCATTGTCTTTTTCTCATAGCCGCGCATGATGAGCTTGTTCAGCTTTTCGTTTATCGGCGGGAAATCCGCGCTCCTGCCGCAGTTGCCCATGTAGTTTGTATCATTGTACAGCGAGAACACTGCGCCGACAAACTGCGGGTAATTGGTGGAGTTAATTTCAAGCCACTGCAGACGGTCGCGGGTCGTCTGATTGACACGTTTTGCACATTCGAAATAAGCGTCCCAGTCCCACTTCACGCCCATCTGCTTTTCGATAAAGGCGATGGCGCTCTTGATATCCTCGGCGGCGTATTTCTGCACGTCCTCCTCCTTGTGGCGCATAGGCGCGACAAGCTGGAAGGTGGGGATGCCGTACTCACGTTCAAGACGCTTGGCGATAACGCCGTTGCCCAGAAGCGAGCCGTCACAGGTGGTGTTGACCTGCACGGCGCATTTGCCGAGCACGGGGAAGTCATCGTCTATGGAGATACCGACCTCGGCCTCCGGCATGGGGCAGACGTCCCCGGGCAGACCGAACTGCTGCGCCACATCCAGATAGTGGGTCGTTGAATACTGATTTAAGAGGTTGGCGGAGAACATCGTCGGCACCTCGCGCAGAGTTGCCTTGACTGTCGGGAAGCCCATCATGAATGCCGTCATGGCGTTTTCATCGCAGAGGACGCAGTTTTCGGAGAATTTGACATCGTTGCCGATACGTCTGTCGCCGCGCATACAGTTTTTGATAGACTCCGCCACGTCATACACGACAAAGTCCATAGCGGTATGGGTTATGCGGAGGGGTTCATCGCGCAGACCTATTGTGAACTTATCGAGCATATGGGGCACAAAGAGGTAATTCGACATCCAGCGGTAGCGGAACAGTCCCTTGACGAAGCCCTTGCTCATAGAGACCCTGACCATGATCGACCAGAGATACAGCCATCTGGAATAATCGTATGCCGTATCCTTTATGCCGCGCCACTCGCGGCGCTTACGGACTCTGAGCTTATCGGAGTAAAGCGCACCAAGCTCTTTGTCGCCCTTGCGCTCTTTGGGATTGAATACGGTCGCCATCACTTCGTACCTCCCTGAATTTTCTTGATCTCAATGCTCTCGACAAACGCCTGTACGCGGGTTCTCATCTGTCCCACGGACGAGCTTATATTATACGGTCTGTCCACCGACAGCACGGGAAAACCGTAGTCGTCCCGCAGCATCACCGAGCCGCTGAAGCGCTCGTATGCCCACGGATCGCAGAATTTGACCTGCTCATAGATGATACCGTCGGCTCTGTATTCCTTTGCAAGATCGCTGACGTACTTTTTGCGGCCGTAGACCTTTTCCATGTTCATCATACGCGGACACTGGCAGGAACGGACGTAGTGGCGGCAGACCTGCGTCAGAGCGTCCTCGACGTCGTTGAGCTCTATCGGGTTTCTTCCCGGAAGAGAACCGAAGCAGAAACGGTCGCAGCATACATACGCTCCGCTCTCCTCCACAAGCTTTATAAGGCCGCTGTCGTCGATCTCGGAGCCGACGATCATAAGTCTGGCGCGGTAGTCCTTATCATCCGGCTCGCGTGTTTTCAACTCTTCAAGAGTCTCCTCAAGCTTGTCGATAATAAGATACTTCGGGCAGAGATACGTAGCAAGGGTCAGCACATGGAATTCATAGCCGGTAATGCGCGGTCGCTCCTCGCGTCTGAAATCGCCGATAGCACGGATAACGCGGCAGACGCGGTTATGCTCCTCCACGGCCTTGCGGATGGCAGCGTCGGAGGTGTCGATCCCGTAACGTTCCTTTAAGGGATCAAGTATATGGTTTTTGCACTGGAGCTTCAGAAGCTCGACCCCGTTATCGTCGTCCTTGAGCGGGATCTCCATGAACTGCGTGAAATACTGCTCCTTGCCAGCACCCATTGTTTTCAGCAGCTCCATATTCTCGACACAGCGGTTTATCATCGTGCAGCCGTCGGGAGCTACGATGCAGTCGGCAAAATTGAAGCCGCCCTCAATGGCACGCTCCAATAATGCGCGGCTCGTTTCGCAGAGAAGGTTGGTCATGTAATATGTAGCGATATCCATTGAGCCGGTGTTCGGTGCGGAAAGGCGTATCGCAAAGGCGTTTCCTATATCCATGAGCGGTTCGGGAGTGTTCTCGCAGACATAAGCCACGCAGATTTTTCCCTCGCTCTGCGCCTGTCGGATAAGCTCGTTATTCGAGGTCTGCAAAAGGTTTTCGAAATACAGAAGATGCTTTAAGTCTCTCATTCTATCCCTCTTTTCGCAAGAATAATCTGTGGGAGATTACTTCGTTATTATTTTATCACAGCAAAAAACAAAATCAACCGTATTTCACACTTTTAGGAATAATATACAAGAATATTTTGGAATTTTGTATAAAATAACATATTCAAGAAAGACCCTGCGGAAAACTCCGCAGGGTCTGAAAAATCTTATGATTACTTGCTCATCTGATCCTTGATGGCTGCCTGTGCTGCTGCGAGGCGGGCAATGGGAACGCGGAAGGGGCTGCAGGAGACATAGTCGAGACCGACCTTGTGGAAGAATTCCACGGAGGAGGGATCGCCGCCGTGCTCACCGCATACGCCGAGGTGCAGGTCGGGGCGCTCTTCGCGGCCGAGCTTGACTGCCATTGCAACGAGCTTGCCGACGCCGGTCTGGTCAACGCGTGCGAACGGGTCGTTCTCGTAGACCTTCTTGTCGTAGTATGCGCCGAGGAACTTGCCTGCGTCGTCACGGCTAAAGCCGAAGGTCATCTGGGTCAGGTCGTTGGTGCCGAAGGAGAAGAACTCTGCTTCCTTGGCGATATCGTCGGCGGTCAGAGCGGCTCTGGGGATCTCGATCATGGTGCCGACCTTGTACTTCATGCGGGTGCGGGAGGCTGCGATCAGTTCATCTGCTGCCTTGACGACAACGTCCTTGACATACTTGAGCTCCTTGACCTCGCCTACCAGCGGGATCATGATCTCGGGGACGATGTGCCAGTCGGAGTGACGGGCATTGACTGCGAGAGCGGCCTTGATAACAGCACGAGTCTGCATCTCGGCGATCTCGGGATAGGTGACAGCCAGACGGCAGCCGCGGTGACCCATCATGGGGTTGAACTCGTGGAGAGAGGAGATGATGCTCTTGATCTGCTCAACGGACTTGTTTTGTGCTTCCGCAAGAGCCTTGATGTCGGCCTCTTCGGTGGGAACGAACTCATGGAGAGGAGGATCGAGGAAGCGGATGGTTACGGGATAGCCGTCCATGGCCTCGTAGATGCCCTCAAAGTCAGCCTGCTGCATAGGCTCGAGCTTTGCAAGAGCGGCAACGCGCTCTTCAACGGTATCTGCGCAGATCATTTCACGGAAAGCGGCAATTCTGTCGCTGTTGAAGAACATATGCTCGGTACGGGTAAGACCGATGCCGCGTGCACCCAGCTCGCGAGCCTTGCGTGCGTCGGCGGGAGTATCGGCATTGGTACGGACGCCCAGACGGCGGTACTTGTCTGCCCAACCCATGATACGGCCGAACTCACCCGCGATGGTGGCGTCGACAGTGGGGATGATGCCGTCATAGATGTTGCCGGTGG
>JAUNND010000110.1 GCA_030531595.1 Eubacteriales bacterium
GGCAGCATGGTCAGCATCATGCAAAGAGCAAGGCAGAGGACAGCCAGAGTGCGGCTGAGTTTTTTCAGCTTTTTCATACTGTTTTCGCTGTAATCGGACAGGAGTAAACTATATTCCGTTACAGCTCACTCCTTTCAATATAAAATTGTATCATATTAATTATCTATGTACCTCCTTCTCGGCGGGCAAAAGCTCATCATTATTATCCGCGAAGCGATCCTGACCGTTTCCGCTCATTCACACCGCGCCGACGCAAAGTCAAAGCCGTCCGGAATCTCCCCGGAACATCTTCCGCGCAAAGCAAAGGATCGGACACGCAAAGATTATCGTACGATGCTCTTGATAGCCTATGTGCATCCTGTTTGTAAATATACCATTTTTATACTGTTCGTTCAAGAAACAAAGTGGAAACAAAAAAGAAACAGCCTGTTTACACAGGCTGTTGTTCTTTTCATTAATAGAAGCGCTTATTCTTGTTTTTACGTGCAGCTTCGGACTTTTTACGACGCTTGACGCTGGGGCTCTGATAGTACTCTTTCTTTCTCAGATCAGCCAGAACGCCGGACTTTGCACAGCTTCTCTTAAATCTTTTAAGAGCGTTGTCCAGAGACTCGTTTTCCTTGACGTAAATTTCAGACATTTATTTCCCTCCCTCCAAACACGCCATGCGGGCGCTTAAAGGGCCAACAATCGGCTTGTTAACGGGGGTATTATAAAGGTTTTTCCCCCGCTTGTCAACAATTAGTTTTTAAAAAACGGCAATCTTTGTATCGGATCGTAAGACATCGAACACGTATTTTTCAGTTTGTCGGTGCTTCAAGCGCAAATTTTGAGGCGATATATCCTACCTCTCCGTCGATCTCGACAAGACAGCATTCTCCGAGAGGCTCAAGAACGGTGACCTCCTTGTTTTTCAGGACGGATACGGCATTCGGGATGCTGTAAACATTTCCGTAAATGCCTGTCACTATCTTTCCTTTCGGATCGCGGAGCCAGGGATTATTGGACAACTCCGTACCGGACGCCGTATATCTGATCTCCGGGACGAATTCTTCCTCGCCTTCAAAGCGGAGGAAGCGGCTCTCGATCTCACCCTCGACGCCGTTTACCATGACCTTTGTAACGGCAGGACCGCGGGAAATGACCTCGACCTCATCGCCCTGCCGGAGAAGCTCGGAAAAAACCTCGACGCGTTCGTTGCGGACGATCGCCACTTTCGAAAGGCGGAGAATTGAAAGCCATCTCTCATCGGCCAGCCCCTCTGCGCCGTCCGGAGTCCTGACGGTGATATATTGATCGCCCTCCGAAAACTCGCCTATGATGGGAAGCTCGTTGCAATTGTATGCATATCCTACGCATACCGGAACCTCCAGCGCCTTGACCACAGCGGTCTCAACGCCCTCGGCAAAGCACAGAGCGGGAAAGCAGGTGCACAGCAAGAGCATACATATAATAAACAGCGTGATTTTTTTCATGTCGGTTTCTCCCGCAAATCATTTCAGATCAGTTCTGAGGCTTTATGATCAGATTGATGATCTTGTTCTTTACAACTATGGTCTTTACAAGCTTCATGCCTTCCATGCAGCGGACGATCTTCTCGTTGGCAAGCGCGGTGTCGATAACCGTCTGCTCGTCGGCGCCCGTGGCGACCATAATGGTGGAGCGGAGCTTACCGTTGACCTGTACCGCCATCTCGCGTACAGCGTCCACGGTCTTTGCCTCGTCGTACTTCGGCCAGTCATTCTGCATCGCCATCTTGCCGGTTCTGGAAGCAAAGCCGGTCAGCTCCCACATTTCCTCGACCATGTGAGGAGCAAAGGGAGAGAGCATCAGCATAAGGTATTCAAGGTCGCCCTTTGTGCAGCCGTTTGAATAGAACTCGTTGACCATGGTCATGAGGGCGGCTATCGCGGTGTTCATCTTGAGGGTGTCTATATCCTCGGTGACCTTCTTGATGGTCTTGTGGATGATTGCCTCGTTCTTCGGCGATACGGCGTAATCATCCGCCGCCATATCCATCAAATTCCAGCAGCGGTCAAGGAAACGCTTGCAGCCCTTGACAGCCTCGTCAGACCATGTGGCGGTCTTCTCAAAGTCGCCGATGAACATGATGTACATACGCATGGTGTCCGCGCCGTAAGCCTTTACAACATCGTCGGGATTGACGACATTGCCGAGAGACTTGGACATCTTGACGGAGGAACGCTCCGCCATCGCGCCGTACTTTTCGCGCAGAGCCTGTTTTTCCTCCTCTGTCTCCACGTTGCCGACAAAGTGGGGATTTCTGCCGAGGATCATGCCGTGGGAGGTACGCTTTGCATACGGCTCCTTGGTGTGTACAACGCCGATGTCATAGAGGAACTTGTGCCAGAAGCGGGAGTATAGCAGGTGAAGCGTGGTGTGCTCCATGCCGCCGTTGTACCAGTCGACGGGACCCCAGTAATTTTCAGCCTCTTTGGAGCAGAACTCCTTGTCGTTGTGCGGATCCATATATCTGAGCCAGTACCAGCTTGAGCCTGCCCAGTTGGGCATGGTGTCGGTCTCGCGCTTGGCGGGACCGCCGCAGCAGGGGCAGGTGGTGTTGACCCAGTCGGTCATCTTGGCCAGCGGGCTTTCGCCGTCGTCGGTCGGCTCGTAGCTTTCGACATTGGGCAGAACAAGAGGCAGCTCTTCTTCGGGCACGGGGACCCAGCCGCACTTCTCGCAGTTGACCATGGGTATCGGCTCGCCCCAGTAGCGCTGGCGGGAGAAGACCCAGTCGCGCAGCTTGAAGT
>JAUNND010000058.1 GCA_030531595.1 Eubacteriales bacterium
GCCGACCTTGCCCTTGCCGTCGCCGACGACGCACAGAGCGCTGAACTTTGCTACGCGGCCGCCCTTAACGGTCTTGCTGACGCGGTTGAGGGAAACTACCTTCTCGATATACTCGGAAGCGACCTCCTCCTTGCGGCGGTCTTTTCTGTCATTATTATATGCCATTATAAGTTATCCCCCTTCCTTAGAACTTCAATCCGCCCTCGCGGGCGCCTTCTGCGAGTGCCTTTACACGGCCGTGATAAATGTAGCCGCCGCGGTCGAACACTACGTTTTCAATGCCCTTTTCAAGGGCACGCTTTGCGATCATCTCGCCGATGACCTTTGCGGCTGCGGCGTTGCCGCCGTTGCCTTCGAATGCCTTCTCAACGGTGGAAGCGGCGACGAGGGTGGTGCCGGCTACGTCATCGATGATCTGAGCATAGATGTTTGCTTCGCTGCGGAATACGCAAAGTCTGGGCATCTCGGCGGTGCCGGAGATCTTGCCGCGTACTCTCTTGTGGCGCTTGACGCGCTGTCCTCTGGTATCGGGTCTTTTAATCATTCAGGCACACCTCCAATTACTTAGCACCGGTCTTGCCTTCTTTGCGGCGAACAACTTCGTAGTCATACTTGATGCCCTTGCCCTTGTAGGGTTCGGGAGGACGCTTGCCACGAACTTCTGCTGCAAACTGGCCGACCTTCTGCTTGTCAATACCCTTAACGGTGATATGGTTTGCATCGGGGACGTCGATCTGGATGTCGGCGGTCTCACTCATGGTTACGGGATGAGAATAGCCGATATTGAGAACCAGATTCTTGCCTTCCTTGGATGCTCTGTAACCGACACCGACGACCTCGAGCTTCTTTTCAAAGCCGTTGGTAACGCCCTGAACCATGTTGTCTACCAGAGTTCTGGTCAGACCGTGGAGGGAGCGGTTTGCCTTGGTGTCATCGGGGCGCTTGACATGGATGACATTGCCTTCGATCTCAACGGACATGGAGGGAACGAGAGTCTGCTCCAGAGTGCCCTTGGGACCCTTTACGGTGATGTGGTTGTTTCCGTCGACCTTGACTTCAACGCCTGCGGGAACAGTGATGGGAGCTCTACCAATTCTTGACATTCTGCTACCTCCTTACCAAATGAACGCAAGGACTTCGCCGCCGACGTGCTCTTTGCGAGCCTGCTTGTCGGTCATGACGCCCTTGGATGTGGAAATGATAGCAATACCCAGGCCCTTGAGGACGCGGGGCAGCTCGTCAGCGCCGGCGTAAACGCGGAGACCGGGCTTGCTGACACGGCGAAGGCCCTGAATGGCTTTCTCCTTGCCGGGGAGATACTTGAGGGTGATGCGGATGATGCCCTGAGTACCGTCGTCGATGACCTGGTAAGACTTGATGTAGCCTTCGTTGAGAAGGATCTCAGCGATGGACTTCTTCATCTTGGAGGCGGGAACGTCAACGGTCTCGTGCTTTGCTGTGCCGGCATTGCGGACGCGAGTCAGCATATCGGCAATAGGATCGGTGATCTGCATGGATTTTTATCCTCCTGATTTAGAGTTACCGCTCATTTAAGCGGTTTCGGCGGCGAGGTTCCATGCCAATGCATGATTGGTCATGGCCTTTCGCCATCCTTTATATTCAATAACGGAAGTGATCGGCTTCCGGAATTGACGGTTGAAAGGCACGGTGAGGGGCTTGCTCCCGCCGCGCGGGGAATAAATGATGTGCCAAAAAAGGGCATAATGCCCCCTATGGGCGAAATCGATTTATTATACTCCATCTGTTTCGGTATTGCAAGAGTTTTTTACTGTTTTTTTAAACTTTATTTTTCTTCTGTTCTGCCCTTTGTGCGGTCTGTCACCAGATAAAAAAATCATCCGTGGCGCGGCCTCCATGTCATAAAGTTAACGTTTTTTCGTAGGGCGGGGGTTCTACTCCCGCCGCGATGCGACGGAAACTCCAGCTTTTCGGCGGGAGCAGAGCCCCCGCCCTACGAAAAGAGCGTCGGCAAAGTGATCCGCTTCGTAAGAAAAACCCCTGCGGTGTACCCGTTTGAGAAGTACACCGCAGGGGTAGTTTTGTCAAATCCCAAAGTACCCTGCGGGGAGGATGAAGGATTTGTTGCACTGTTATTGCTGTTTGCCGTGTTGGCTGAGCCAGTCAGAAATTCTTCTGAGAGTATAAAGCTGTTCTCCTGACGTCGGTTTAGTGTTCTCGTTAGAAGTTGCGTCAAAAATGTACAATACACCAGGCTCGTCGGAATACTTGGTAATCATGTCTGTCACGACCGCAGCCACACAGGGGGCGGTTTGTCCGAAATCACCTTACATGGATATGCAGACGGTTTTCGCCGTCTGTGTACTCCCAGTCTATGTCAGAAGCGTTGAGTTTCAGAATACCCAAGGAGATGGTGTCCATATCCTCTATGGGATTTTGCTTCTCTCCGCCATAGCAGACGGTGGCGGCGATCTTGTCATTCTGTTCGGAGTACTCAAGAGTAAAGCGGAGTTTTTCCACCTTCGGCAGCAAGGCTGTCATGCACAGCTCTTCAAATATGGACTCAATGGCGTATATGCTTTTACGGCTCAGGAAATTCCTGTGTCCAAACTCTTCGATCTCGGAATTGAAGCCGAGGAAGTCAAACGTGTCTGCGCTTATCTCTTTGTCAAGCACCTTGAGCCTGCGGATGAAGCGTCTGGTCCGCTCCTTCTGCGGATGGTCAAATATCTGCTCGGGCGTGCCATCCTCGTAGATAACGCCCTGATCCATATAAAAGACGCGGGTGGACACATCGCGTGCAAACTTCATTTCGTGCGTGACGATCATCATCGTCATGCCCTTTTGCGCAAGCATACGGATAACCGCCAGTACCTCGCCGACCATGGTGGGGTCGAGCGCGGAGGTCGGCTCGTCAAAAAGGATGATTTCCGGCTCCATCGCCAATGTTCTCGCAATGGCGATGCGCTGCTTCTGACCGCCGGACAGCTCATCGGGGTAGGCATATGCTTTCTCCGTCAGACTGACGGTTTTCAGAAGCTCCATGGCGCGTTTTTCCGCTTCCTCTCGGGACAGCCCCAGAAGCTTTATCGGTCCGTAGGTAATGTTCTCGATCACATTCATGTGATTGAAAAGATTGAAGGACTGGAAGACCATGCCCATTTTGCGGCGCACGAGGTTGAGGGCGCAGCCCTTGGCGGTGATCTCCTCGCCGTCAATGAATATCTGTCCGGAGGTCGGAGGGTCGAGCATATTGACAGCACGCAGGAAGGTGGATTTGCCCGTACCCGAAGGACCGATAATTGATATTACCTCTCCCTTTTTTATCTCTGTGCAGACGTCCGTAAGAGGGGTGGCATTGGGATATTCTTTTCTCAGATGTGAAACTGTGATCATTTTGCTTCCTCCTGCGCGGTAACTCGTTTGGGTTCAAGCTTTTTCCGCAAGCATTTGAGCAGACTCAAAAGTCCGAAAGAGATCAGAAAATATATAACGGCAATAGACAGCAGCGGGAAGAAAGCGTCATACGTGCTGCTGCGTATAAGGTCGCCGGACTTTGTCAGATCGATGACCGTGATATATCCGACGATCGAAGTGCCCTTCATAAGCCCGATTAGCGTGCTGAAATACCCGGGTAGGACAATTCTTGCCGCCTGCGGGAAAACGATGCCCGTAAAGGCCTGATATTTCGTAAAGCCGATGGCAAGAGCCGCCTCGGTCTGTCCTTTGTCAACGCCGGTGATCGCGCCGCAGAATTGCTGGGCAAGGGATGCGCCGCTGTTTAATCCAAAGGCGATAATAGCCACCCAGACCCCTGAAATATTGGATTTGCCGAAAATGACATAGTAGAGGAGCATTAATATAACGACCATCGGCGTGCCCTGCATGATGCGGTCGTACACGTCGGCAAAGATACGCAGACCCTTGCGCCTGGACATGATGCAGCAGCAGAAGGCTGCGCCCAGAATATTGGCAAGCAGAAAACCTCCGAGCGTGATCAGAGCCGTCACGCCGAGACCGGAGACTATAAGCTTCCAGCGTTCCTCGGCAACAAAGGTCTTTCTCAGACCGTTTTTCAGGGTATCAAAGAACGTCTCTTCGTTTTCGCTGCCGACCGTGCGGACAAGGACGCCTATACCGCTTTCCTTAACGGTGTCCGTGAACAAAACGCTCTCTGCCCTTTCCTCGGTGTAGGAGATAAAGGTTGCGCCGATATCCGCTTTTCCGGAAGCAAGCGCGGGAAGAAGGCTGTCAAAGGATACAACAGATACGTCTGCCCCATAGCCCCTGTCGCGGCAGAAATTGTAGATAAGCTCTACCGGGTAACCTGCCGGGCAGTTGCGGAAATAGTAGACATCCGGGCGTCCCGCCGGAGAAAAGGCGATTTTGATCTTGCCGTCGGTCTCCGGGAGAGTCTTAAAATCGAGAACATCTGTCGGCTCTTCATTGCTGCACCAGAAAGCGTACAGTCTGTCCGCTTCACCGTTTCTTCTCTGCTCGCTGAGCCATTCATTGAATTCCTTTTGCAGCTTTTCGCCCCGCTCGGACTTCGGCATGATGAAATGATAATCATCTTTTTCAAGATACTCCGGCATCAGCGTGACGCCGTCGTTACAGGCTGCAATGTATTCAAGCGCCGGCGCGTCAAAGACAAATGCATCCGCTTTGCCGCTTGCCACAGCCAGAGCGCAGTCGATCGCTTCCTGATAGTATTCTATCTTTGCCTGTGGGTATTTCTCTTTAACAAGTTGATCAAAGACCGTTCCGGTCTGAATGGCAAAATCCTTTGCATTGGCAAGCTCGGAGAGAGTGTTGTATTCCGGCTTCTGCGCAGCGTCTTTGTCTGAGAGAGGTTCGGAATCGTCGCGTACAGCCACTCCGATCTCGTCAAATTTATAGGGGACGGAAAAGTCGACATTCTCTCCGCGGTCTGCGGTTATGTAGAGGTTAGCAGAGAGCATATCATATTTGCCGGTGGAAAGTCCCATGAGCATGGCAGGATACTGAGCGTTTGTAAGGTTCAGTCCCCAGTGATTTGCCTCACAGATACGGTATACAAGCTCCACGTCAAAGCCGGAAAGCTCCCCGTTGAAGAAAAAGGAAAACGGCTTGCTCTCTCCGAAGGTGACGGCGTTGAGGGTATACGTCGGGTTTTCATCCAGCTTTATTTCAGGCATCTGATCCTTTTCCTGCTCAAACCAGCGCACACGCATTTCCTCTATGGTTCCGTCAGAGATCAGGCGTTCCACGGTTTCATCCACGCTCTTTTTATAGTTCGGGATCGGGCAGGTTTTGGATAATCCCAGTCCGCACTGATAGGTATGCAGCGGTTCGTCAAGAATTTTTACGCCTTTTATGTCGCTTTCCCGGATCGTCCTTTCAATATACGGGCGCCCCACAACATACGCATCGAGTTTTCCTTCCGCAACAGAGCGCACACCGAGAAGTGTGTCATTCTGAGACACGAGCTCTGCCTTCGGGCACGCCTCCAGAATAAATTCCTGTGTATCCGCATCGTCGGACGCACCGATGATAAGCTTCATTTTTTTCATATCCGCAATGGATTTGATTTCTTTCTGCTTTTTGGGCTCGACGGTATCGCGTACAGCCATGCAGATATCCTGTGTCCGATACGGGACGGAAAATACGACATTGTCCTCATGGTTTTCCGTTACGTACAGATCCGCCGAGATCATATCATATTTACCGGTGGACAAGCCCATCAGCATACTCGGATACTGGGCGTTGGTGAGCTTCATTCCCCAGTGATTTGCCTCACAGACGCGGTATGCAAGCTCCACATCAAAGCCCGTCAGCTTACCGTCTTTAAAAAACGAAAACGGCTTGCTCTCTCCGTATGTAACGACGTTGAGTATGTACTCCGCGTTCTCATCGAGCCCTATCTCCGGCATCTGCTCATTTCCCTGCAGAAACCAGCGCTCTTGCATATCATCCAGAGTGCCGTCGGAGATGAAGCGGTTCATGGTCTCATTCACGGTGTTTTCAAAGTCCGGAATTTTGCACAGCTTTGATAAGCCTAAAGCGCAGGGATAGGAGACCAGCGGCTCATCCAGAATTTTGATGCCCTGTATTTCGCCGTCCATCATTGCTTTTTCAAAATAGTTGCGCCCTGCCACGTAAGCATCAAACTTGCTCTCTGCAAGAGAGTAGATGCCTATCAGCTCACTTTGGGGCACGATCTTCGCATTCGGGCAGGCCTTCAGAATATACTCATTCGCATCTATGTCTTCGGGCGCACCGATGGCGAGGGTCATGTCTTTTATATCCTCAAGGGTGTTTATTTCTTCCTGTTCGCTGCCGCAGCCCGCAAGAAGCATAACGGCAAGCAATATAACAGGCAGAATTCGTTTTTTCATTTTCCTACCTCCGTCTGAAGCAGGTAAAACACCTGCCACGTTTGCACTGTATAACTATTTTATTATAGCATACCGCTCCTCTTATGGCAACATCTGCCTGCCGCAAATCGTATCGATCTGAATTGCAGAATAATCCTTTTGATGTTTTATCACTTTCTTCTTGACGAAAATAAATATAAGTGCATATAATTATCTCAAATCTTAAAGGAGGCGAAGGTATGGATCTTGAAAAAACAATAAGCAATTTCAAATCACGCGGATTTTCGGTCTCTCAATTTGAAACGGGCAGCGTGGCCGCCGCGTATCTCTGCGGCGCAATAAAAGGCACGACCGTCGGCATCGGCGGATGCAAGACGGCCGATCAGCTCGGTCTCTATGACGCATTAAGCGAAAACAACACCGTTTTCTGGCACTGGCGTGACAGCTCCCCCGACGTGCGGGCGAAGGAAAATTCCGCCGAGATCTTCATTTGCAGCGCAAACGCCGTCAGCGAGGACGGCGAGCTTGTAAACATCGACGGCGCGGGCAACCGCATCGCCGGACAGGTGTTCGGGCATAAGAAGGTGTACATCGTGATCGGCACGAACAAGATCTGCCCCGATTTTGACGCGGCGGTCTACCGTGCAAGAAACGTCGCCGCCGTTCTCAACGCCGCACGCTTCAAAAAGAATACTCCCTGCCAGGTCGACGGCAAGTGCCACGACTGCCGCTCCAAGGAGCGGATATGCAACGCCATGACGGTGCAGTGGTTCCCCATGATGGGCATGGAGACCGAGATCGTCATCATCAATGAAGAATTGGGAATGTAAAAAGGAGAAACACAGATGAGCTTTGTAAAACGCAGTGACGACGCGGTCTTTGAAGAAAAAAATATGTTCGGTGCTCCCGGTATGGCAAGACACCGCAAAATCCTCAACGGTCCCGAAGAGATGCTCGGCAAGGGCAGACTTTACAATCACGTGATCCTTGACCCCGGCTGCGGCATCGGTTGGCACGTGCACAACGGTGACGGCGAGACCTTCTTTGTTCTCAAGGGCGAGGCCGAGTACAGCGACAACGGAACTCCGACCACCCTCAGAGCCGGCGACATCGCCAGTGTTCTCCCCGGCGAGGGACACTCCGTAATGAACAACGGCACAGAGCCGTTTGAAATGATCGCGCTTATCCTTTACGCCTGATACCGGTCAGGCGCCGGCGCAAAAATTTCCCCTCAGAATTCTGAGGGGAAATTATTTATTGATCGCCGAACTCGCAGATATAGGCGAGCTGACCGGAGTACATATTGGGATAATCCTTACAGGGATCGTTGCGGCTGTCGTTAAAGACCCAGCCTCTGTTGTTCCACAAAAGCACGTAGTCCTCCGCGACCGGCCCGTCAAAGAAGGAAGGTTCGCCGTAGCCCCATTTTTCATAGACCTGTGTTGAGCCGTCCTCCCAGACCATCGCGCCATTGACTCTGTGTCCGCCGATCCATACCTTTTCAATGCCGTACTGCTGTGCAAGCTGTGTTACGGCAGCAAACTCGTCGGCGTCATTGATGACCGCGAGGTGTCCGCCCATGCTCTCGCAGGCGGCCTTTGCCTGCTCCCAGCTTACATCCTCGATAAACAGCTCGTAGCCGTGTTCGGCAGGGGCGGGCTCAGTCTCGGGAGGCGTCTCAGTCATGACTGCGGGAGTCTCGCTGTCGGTCTCAGCCTCGGGAGAGGGAGAAGGATCGGGCGGGATATCAAGGACATCTTCATCGTCGATGATCTTCGGTGTGGGATTTACGGCAGAGGCGGCGGGTTCTTCCTCATCGGCTGCCCGACTGCGCTCCATTTCCAGTGCAAGAGCGGCTTTGCGGGTGGTCTCTGTGTCCTCGGCCATATCTTTGATAAGCGCATTGAACAGCAGCGAAGCGATCACAAGTATGGCGCAGAGCACCAGAATGATCGCAACGGGTCTGCGTTTGCGGCGGCTGACCTCCTCGGTCGACTGTCTTTCTCTTTCGGCATTTTTCGTATATTGCACGACGGGTGTCACCTTTCCTTTATTATTTATTATGACCGGGTCAAGCTCATTTTCTTCCCGGGCAAAAAGCTCCTGTATACGGTTTCCGATTTCCTCCTCATCGATTCCGTCATCGGCGTTCTCCCCGACGGTCTCTTCATCGGTTTCTTCGGTCTCGAATAGGCGATCCTGCGGAGAGGAAGGCAGTTTTTCCACCGGAATGGGCGTGTCCTCTTCCTTTTCGATGATGCCCACCATGAGCTTTTCGATCTCGGTCAGATCGTCATCGCTTTTGCTGAAAAGCTTTTCGGCGCTCGGCGCACCGTTGAGGTAGAGATTTTTCAGACAGCTCTCCGCCATAACCCGCATTTCGTCCATGCTCTGATAGCGATTTTCCGGACGGAACTGTGTCGCCTTGCCGATGATCTCGCCGAGTCTCCGTCCCGCTTCCTTCGGCACCTCAAACGCCTCGCCGGTCATGCGCCGAAGCTGCGGGTCGCGGCAGGTGCCGTCAAAGGGAAGCTTTCCGCCGGTAAGGGCGTAGTGCATGATAAGACCTATGGAGTATACGTCGCTCGCCGGCGTTCTGCGCCCGTTCCAGTATAGCTCCGGCGGCAGGAACTGCAGCTCCTGCCCCTTCCAGTCATCCGCCGCGGCAGGGCCCAGAGCGATAGCGCCGGAGTCATCAATGCTGATATTCTCCGGAAATATGCCTCCTCTGTAAACGCCCGCGCCCGCATCCGCTTTTACGGTCTCACAGAGCTTTGCAATAAAATCGCAAAGCTGCTGTCTGTCAAATTCGATTATATCGCGTCCGACTGCTCTCTCGGGGTCGAACTGTGCTTTTTTCATATCTCGCGCCTCCCCGCGGCTTCCGCATTTAATGTTATGTTAACATACACTTTGACGTTCGTCAATGGAAAGACGTTTCATTTTTCGAAAATTTTTTGCATGAAAATACCCCAAAGGCTTTTTCGTCTTTGGGGTGTTTTTTCACAGCCACTCGATCGGGGTTCCCTGAGCATCATCCGGCCTGGTTTCCAGTGTCTCCAGACGGATGCCGCCGCGGCGCTTTTTCTTGCCGATAACGCGATCCTCCAGTGTTGAGGAAAACACTGCCGTGTTCTCTCTTTTCATACCGTTTGAAACTATAAAGCATCTGCCTCCGTTGACGTCATCAAGCTCGTCATCGGAAATGGCATTGGGATTATCTTTATCAAGGTTTTCCATTTTTATTATTCCTCCGTTAAAATACGTTTGATGCTATTATATACGCCGCATCTCAGGATTTGTTACAGATTTATAAAAAATGTATTATGCGATATATCCCATGCGGGACCAGCACTCAGACCCGCCTTTTATTATTGTGTGACGATCACGGAAATACCGTTGGGGATCACGGTGAGACTCTTCTTGCCCCATTTTTTTGCCATGGCGAGGGCTTCATTAACGGTTTCGGCATAGTGCATTTTCATGCTCTCTACCGTTTCTTTAAGTTTGGGCTCCGTCACCATGACTACCCTGTGGTGCATGAGGATACGCGCCAAAATCTGACTTTCCCACTGGTCGGGGACTGTTTTGTCCTGCGGCGTTGCCATCTGCTGTGCATACAGTCTCTCCGCACTTTCGCAGTCGGCAAGGGCGCGGAAAAAGCCCTCTCCGCCGTGACCGTCGGCACATTGAGCGCAGACGATGATCACGCCGCCCTCGCTGCAGGTCGCCTCTGCCGCCGTCATGCACTTTACACACTGATATAAATTCTGATCAAGCGGCGCACCGCCGTTTGAAGTGATGACGATATCCGCCGGAGCGGCCTTTACGCGGCAGTAGTCCGTCAGAAAATCACAGCCCGCTCTGTGCGCGGTGATCGCGTCTCCGGCAAACGCCGCGACCGTCTTTTTATTCTCGTCGATGATCACGTTGACGATAAATTGCAACTTCGCCATTCGGCTGGCCGCCGCCATATCCTCATGGATGGGGTTGCCGTCGAGGATGCCGGTGCGGGCAAAAGGACTGTCGATAAATTTCGAGCAGTGATTTCCCAACACGGTGACCTGATCGCATATGCCGGGGAGAACGCTCTTTCGTCCGCCGGAAAAGCCCGCGAAAAAGTGCGGCTCGATAAAGCCCTCGGAGATGAGAAGCTCGGTCTCGGCGGCGACACGGTCGATCACCAGCGGAGCCCCCGACGGGAGCGTGCCGACGGCAACATTGCTCTCCGCATTTTTTGAGTCGTGGACAACGATCTCGCACTGCTCCATGACCTCACGCCCCAGCTTCTGTTCAAGCTCCGCTGTCGTTGTAAGGCGGTGAAAACCCGTCGCAACGAGCAGCGTGACCTTAATGGCGGGGTTTCCCGCTTTAAGCTCTGCAAGCATATTGGGGAGGATATCCCGACTGGGCACGGGTCTTGTATGGTCTGAAACGATGATGCAGCAGTTATTTTTACCCTTGGCAAGCTCTGAGAGCTTCGGGGAGCCGATAGGCGCATCCATGGCGGCGCGGACGATGTCTGTTCCTTTTTCGCTGCTTTTCAGCTTATCAACGGAAGAGGTGAGAACATTCGCGCCGCCCTCCTCAAAGTCGATAAAGCCCTTTCCGTAAGGAATATGCACCATATCACTCACTCTCCTTCAGCTTTTCGAGCATCCCCTCGCATATCTCGTCCATATCGCCGACGATACCGTAGTCACAGTAATTGAATATGGCGGCGTCGGGGTCTTTGTTGACGGCGATCACACAGGCGGCGTCACTGAAACCCGTAACATGGTTCACAGCGCCTGATATGCCGAAGGAGATATAGAGCTTTGGCTTTACGACCGTGCCGGACTGACCGACAACGAGTTTATAGGGGAGTATCCCTCTGTCAAACACGGGACGCGAGCAGGCGAGCTTGCCGCCTAAGCGTTCCGCAAGAAGTCTGTATTTCGGGAGCGCGTCCGCACCCTTGAGCCCGTTGCCCACGCACACTATGACCTCCGCGTCGGCGATATTCAGACTCTCGTCAAATTCGTCCGCCTTAAAGGACAGAATTTTCGTGCGTATCTTTTCCTCGGGATAATCGACTCTCTCTTCAATAACGCTGCACTCTCTCCGTCCGGCGGGGGCGTATTTGAATGTCCCGGGGCGGATGGTGCCCACCTGTGGGCGCATCACGGGGACGGTGATGACTGCCATCATCCTGCCGCCGACAGCCGGCTCAATAAATTCGATATCGCCGGTCTTTTCGTCATAGACGAGCTCTGTGGCGTCGCTCGTGCATCCGGTGGGCAGACGGCAGGCAAAGCGCGGGGCGAAATCGCGCCCGAAGACCGTGCCGCCGACCATTACGACGCTCGGCGAATATTTACGGCACAGCACCGTAAAGAGATTGGTATATGCGTCCACATTCGGGAAGGCATAGCCGGTGCCGGTGACATGAATGACCTTGTCCGCACCGCAGTCTAAAACCTTTTCGTATTCCTCTTTGCAGAGCTCCCCCACGATGACCGCCGCAAGCTTTTCGCCCGAAGCGTCGCACAGCTTGCGCGTTTCGCACATCAGCTCTAAGGAGACCGGCTCCACTTTCTCGCCGTCATGCTGGATGAAAACCCACATATCCTTATATTCGCTCTTGTTTTTCATTACAGCACCTCCCTTATGACGTCAATCAGCTTTTCAACATTTCTTTCCGTGCTGCCCTCGTCAATAATGCAGCCCTTGCTGCCCGCCTCGGGAGGATAAGTGCGCGGCACCTTCGTGGGTGAGCCTGGGTCGCCGATCTGCATCGGGTCGAGAGCGGGGATCGTCTGCGAGGTGTATTTTTCTATATCGGCTTTGCGGCTTGCCTTCCAGCTTCTGAAATTGGGGATACGCGCCCGGTAATTCGTCTTTTCGACCGTAAAGAGGCAGGGGAGCTTCGCCTCGCATTTCTCTATGCCCTTTTCAAGCTCCCTTTCGGCTGTGACGGTCTTATTGTTTTCATCCACGGAGAGTATTTTGGACATGGAGCTGATCTGACTTGCGTCAAAGCGCTCTGCAAGCTGAGAGCCCATCTGTCCCGTTGCTCCGTCAAGGGATTCCTTGCCGCAGAAGATAAGGTCAAATTCTCCGAGAAGCTTTGCCGCCGAGACGATGACATAGCTTGTCGCCAGTGTGTCGGCGTTGGCAAAGGCGCGATCCGAGAGCAAAACGGCTCTGTCCGCACCCGCGGCAAGACACTCGCGCAGAGCCTCCATCGCCTGATCGGGTCCCATCGTGATGCACGTCACCGTGCCTCCATACTGTTCCTTGACCTGAACAGCCGCTTCCAGAGCGTTTGCGTCCAGAGGATTGAGGATCGAGGGTACGCCCTTGCGGATAAGGCTGCCGGTCACGGGATCTATCTTGACAAGGTTCACATCGGGAACCTGCTTTACGCATACGAGTATGTTAAGCATATCTCTGCACCTCCTCAGTCCACGACCTTGCCGGGATTGAGGATCCCGTCGGGGTCAAATACCTTCTTTATCGCGCCCATAAGACCGTAGGCGGTATCGCCGACGGACTGACGGAGGTATGCCTTCTTTGCGTGGCCGATGGAGTGCTCGCCGGAGACCTGTCCTTCAAACTCCGTGCATTTGGCATAGCACAGATCCATCAGTTTCCTGACTCTGCGTTTGAACTCGTCCTCTTCCAATTCATTTGAGCAGCAGTAAATATGCAGATTTCCGTCTCCCGCGTGACCGAAGGAGCGCACCCGCACGCCCTGCTTTTCCGCCTCGTCATGCGTGTAGACAAGAAACTCGGCGATGCGGTCAACTGGGACGACAACGTCCATCTCGTCTAAGAGCTTTGTTTCCGCCTCGATGACGGTCAGAAACGCGCTTCTCGCCGCCCAGACGTCTTTTTTCAGTCCGTCCGTCCAGACGACAAGCATATCATACGCACCCGTCTTTTCGGCGACCTCGCTGAGACGCTCCATCTTCACCGTCAGCTCGTCCTCGCCGCCGCCCACAAGTGTGACAAGAATGTACGCTCCGGCCTCCTTGCCGTTGACGACCGTGGGAAAAACGGCGTTGCCGGTGAAGGCGGCGGAGGAATCGACGATGTCGCGTTCCATAAATTCGATCGACTGGGGATCGAGGTTTGCAAGCTTTATCTCCGGCACGGAGGCTATCGCTGTTGCGATATCCTTAAAGGGCAGAATAAGGCTTACATCCTTTTCGGGCTTGGGAATGAGCTTCAAGGTGAGCTCGGTTATGATACCGAGGGTGCCCTCGGAACCGATCATCAGATGCAGAAGGCTGTAACCCGAGCTTGTCTTGCATACGGTCTTGCCGAGCTTCATGATCTCACCGTTCGGCAAAACCACGGTCATCGCGAGCACATAGTCGCGGGTAACGCCGTATTTGACGGCTCTCATGCCGCCGGCGTTGGTGGAGACATTACCGCCGACCGTTGCGGTCTTTTCCCCGGGATCGGGCGGGTACATCAGCCCGTGGGCGAGTGCGTCGGCGGCGAGATCGCACAGCAGAACGCCCGGCTGGGTATGGACAACGAGATTTTTCATATCATAGGAGAGTATTCTGTTCATTCTCTCCGTGCCGAGTACGATACCCCCGTTTATCGGCACACAACCGCCTACAAGGCCTGTTCCCGCGCCGCGCACAGTGACGGGAATTTTGTTTTCGCGGCAGAGCTTCATGATCGCGGAGACCTCTTCAGTGCTCTCGACAAGACACACCGCCTCCGGCATAAACCTACCGTAGATGGGCATTTCGTCGTGGGAATAGTCCTCCTTGACCTGCTCGCCGCACTGAAAACGGTTTTCGCCTACAATGGCTTTCAGCTCCTGTGCAAGTGCTGAGGTAAGTTTGTTGTAGTCTGACATTTTCCCTCCTGAAAAATTTTTTCGGTAAAGCTTTTTCTTTCTGCGTTGGACGATACGTAATTGTAATATCGGATCGGGTTTAATAACCTGTCTTTTTCCTATGGGAAAGTTCCGAAAATATCTTCTCACCCATTTTATGTATTATACGTTGGAACAGCACGGCGGTCAAGTGCACGGATTGCATGAAATGTACGCGCAGGCTTTGTATATATTGCCTTTGTACGAAACGGCAGTGCGCTCTTGCCCCCCTCCTTGAGGGGGGGAATTAAAGGGGGGAGTTTCCGAATTTGCGGCTGTCCACTTTTTGGGGGGTACAGGTTATTCAGACTCCACTCTCCACTTTATAAAAAATCTCCATCGAATACTCGATGGAGACTTTTTTAATGTTAACTTAGATAGGAGTCTTTCTTCTGCGCTGATTTTTTCTTTAGACGAGGCGGCAAGGCGAAGCTGTACAAAGGTACTGCGAGCCGATGCCAACGAAGTATAAAGGAAAACCGGAAAGAAGCCTTTCTTCTGCGCTGATTTTTCTTTAGACGAGGCGGCAAGGCGAAGCTGTACAAAGGTACTGCGAGCCGATGCCAACGAAGTATAAAGGAAAATCAGAAAGAAGCCTTGCGGACGCCGGGGATCTGACCCTTGTAAGCCAGCTCTCTGAAGCAGATACGGCAGATGCCGTAGTTGCGCAGATAAGCGTGGGGACGACCGCAGATCTTGCAGCGGTTGTAAGCGCGGGTGGAGAACTTAGGCTCGGCCTGCTGCTTGAGAATCATTGATTTCTTTGCCATTTCGGTACTCCTCCTTAGTTCATGAAGGGAGCGCCCATGAGCTTGAGGAGCTCGCGAGCCTCTTCATCGGTCTTGGCGGTGGTGGTGATGGCAATGTTCATGCCACGCAGCTTCTCGATCTTATCGTACTCGATCTCGGGGAAGATGATCTGCTCTTTGAGACCGAGGGAGTAGTTGCCGCGGCCGTCAAATGCGTCTGCGGAAATGCCGCGGAAGTCGCGGACA